>DITH01000193.1 GCA_002422745.1 Alphaproteobacteria bacterium UBA6189 | reverse complement strand
CCACCCGTATTACACGGTGAAGGATTTCTTCGGCTTCGCAGTGTTCTTCCTGATATTTGCGGCGTTTGTTTTCTTTGCGCCTAACTACCTTGGCCATCCGGATAATTACATCCCGGCTGACCCGATGGTGACCCCGGCCCATATCGTGCCGGAATGGTNNTCCTGCCGTTCTACGCCATCCTTCGTGCGATCGTCTTCGATATTCCGCTATGGATTGTCGGACTGCCGCTGATCGGGCTGGCGCTGGCCATGCGTTGGCCGAATTGTTCGCGTGATATTGGTGCAAAATGCCCGCTTGGCATTGGCCCGGTCGTGGCGGGCTTCCTGCCGCAGGCCAAATTGTCGGACACCTGGTTCTACGGGCTTATTACCGGCGGGATTTTCCTGACCGTGGCGGGCGCGGCCGGCATGGTGATCGAGTCGAAGCTGGCGGGCGTGCTCGCCATGTTTGGCGCGATCCTGATCCTGTTCGTGATTCCCTGGCTCGATACCTCGCCGGTGCGCAGCATGAACTATCGCCCCGTGATGCGGATTTTCTTCTGGATTTTCGTGCTGGTCTGCATCGTGCTCGGCTATTGCGGCAGCAAACCGCCGGAGGGGATTTATCCGCTCCTGTCGCTGATCGGCACCGCTTATTATTTCGGGTATTTCCTTGTGCTGCTGCCGATAGTCGGCCGTATGGAGAAGCCGCGCCCGACGCCTGCCTCGATCACCGAGTCGGTGCTTGCCCAACACCATACCGCGCACCACTAGGAGGGAAGGCGATGTCGTATTCTGTGATTCGTCCGCTGTTTGCCGCCATGGCGCTGATGGCTGCCACCCCCGCCTTCGCGGCAGGCGATGTGGCCCACCCCAAGCAACAGCAATGGGCATTTGACGGCGTGTTCGGCACGTTCGACAAACCCTCCATTCAGCGCGGGCTGCAAGTGTATAAAGAAGTCTGCGCGGCCTGCCATGGGCTCGACCGCGTCGCGTTTCGTACCCTGACCGGGGTTGGCTTTTCCGAGGCGGAAGTGAAATCGCTGGCAGCAAGCTACGATGTGCAGGATGGCCCGAACGACGTCGGTGAAATGTTCACCCGCCCGGGCCAGCCGTCGGACAAATTCCCCAACCCCTATGCCAACGACAACATGGCGCGGGCGATGAATAACGGGGCCCTGCCACCGGATCTGAGCCTGATTGTCAAGGCGCGTCCGGATGGGGCAAACTACCTGTTCTCGCTGCTCACCGGCTATAGCGATGCCCCGAAAGGCTTCGAGTTGCCCGAGGGCAGCTACTACAACAAATATTTCCCCGGTGGCGTCATCAAGATGCCGCCGCCGCTTTCGGCCGACCAGGTGACCTACCAGGACGGCACGCATGCGACGGTGGAGCAGGAAGCGCGCGACCTGGTGAATTTCCTGCAATGGGCGGCCGAGCCCGAGATGGAAGACCGCAAGCATATGGGCATCAAGGTGATGATCTTCCTGCTGGTGATGGTTGGGTTTTTCTATGTCGCCAAGAAACGCATCTGGAATAATATCGAGCACTAGGCGGCCCATCGCGGACCATCTGCGTTGCCCCCGCGATGCGGGATGCATGAGAACGTCATGACTCTAGCACTTTAACCATGTTGAGGATGCTTCTGCTTGTGCCGGCAAAGGAGTTGGCCTAACGGTGGGTCATGGATTTCTACACCGCTATATTCTTAGGCATTCTTGAAGGCCTGACGGAGTTTCTGCCGATTTCGTCGACCGGCCATTTGATCCTCGTATCCAGCCAACTGACGGTGGATGAGGCATTCTCCAAACTATTCAACGTGGTGATTCAGTTCGGCGCCGTGCTGGCGATCGTGGTGCTCTATTGGCGCACCTTCTGGGGGGTGCTGGTGGGGTTGCCGCACGAGCGGCGGGCGCAATTATTCACCCGTAACATCCTGCTGGCGTTTCTGCCCGCGATGGTGATCGGTTATTTCGCACATGGGTTCATCAAGGAGGTGCTGTTTCATCCTCAGGTGGTGGCCATCGCGCTGGTGGTGGGTGGCATTGCTATCCTGCTGATCGAACGCTACCGCCCGGCGCCGAGCATCGCGACGACGGAAGCGCTGGGTTGGAAAAAGGCACTCGCCATTGGCTGTATCCAGTGCCTGGCGATGATTCCCGGCACGTCGCGCTCCGGCGCGTCGATTATGGGGGCGCTACTGATGGGGCTGGAACGCAAGGCCGCGGCAGAATTCTCGTTCTTTCTCGCGGTGCCAACGATGCTGGCGGCGGCGACGTATGATTTATACAAGAACGCCGCAACCCTGCCCGAAGGTGGGATGGAATTGATTGCGATCGGATTTTTTGCCGCATTCATTACGGCGTTGCTGGTGGTGCGCGGCGTGATGGGGTTTATTACGCGCCATGGGTTTGTGCCGTTTGCCTGGTATCGGATTGGGCTGGGCGTTTTCATGTTGCTCCTGCTGCCGTCGTGAGGATGGCGCGCTACGTCGTCGTGTGCGTGCTCATTTCGGTCATGTAGCTTGGTGTACA
>DITH01000084.1 GCA_002422745.1 Alphaproteobacteria bacterium UBA6189 | reverse complement strand
GCGGCACGTTTGATATCTCCATCCTTAAACTTCAAGAAGGCGTGTTCCAGGTGCTATCCACCGCGGGCGATACCCAGCTCGGCGGCGACGACATCGACCAGGCGATTGCCCTGCACGCCCTCGATCAGTTGGGCTTGAAGGAAAGCGAATTCACCCTGCGCAACCAGAATAAAATCCGCGCCCTTGCGCGCTTGAAGAAAGAAAAACTCACCAGCGAGAGCACCGCCAGCCTGCGCTGGAAAGACGGCGAAGTCGCCCTGAACCGTGAACTGGTTGAAACACTGGCGCGACCCTTTATCCAACGGACCTTGCTGGCCTGTCACCAGGCGCTGGCCGATGCCGGACTCGAACCCGAACAGATCGATGGCGTCGTGCTGGTTGGTGGCTCGACCCGCATGCCGCTGGTGAAACACATGGTGGGTGAATATTTTGGCAAAACGCCGCTCGATGGGCACGATCCCGATCTGGTTGTGGCCTATGGCGCCGCCGTGCAGGCCGAAGCGCTCACGCAAGGGGGCGAGACCTTGCTGCTCGACGTAACACCGCTTTCACTCGGGCTTGAAACCTATGGCGGCATTGTCGAGAAAGTGATCCACCGCAATACGCCGATTCCGGCGGCCGTGTCGCAGGAATTCACCACCTATCAGGACGGCCAGACCGCGATGAGCATTCACGTGCTTCAAGGCGAGCGCGAGAAAGCCAGCGATTGCCGTAGCCTCGCGAAATTCGAACTGCGCGGCATCCCGCCGATGGTGGCTGGGGCAGCGCGCATCCGTGTGACATTCTCGATCGATGCCGATGGACTTTTAACGGTCGGGGCGAAAGAACTAACCACCGGCACCGAACAGCAGGTGGTCGTGACGCCTGCCTCGGGGTTGGAGTTTGAAGATATCGTCCGCATGGTCGAAGAAGGCAACGTCCATGCCCGCGCCGACATCACCGAGCGGTTACTGATCGAAGCGCGCGTTGAGGCCGACCGTAACCTGGCTGAACTTGATGCTGCGCTCGGCGCCGACCGCGGGCTGCTTAAGCCGGGAGAGGAAGCGATGATCGCCGCCCAGGTGGCGACCGTCAAAAAAGCCGTGGCGGGTGATAACCGCGAACGGATCGACCACGAGGTTCACCAGCTAAACGCGCTGGTGGGGCCCTTTGCCGAGCGACGCATGAACAAGGCTATCGCCAGTGCGCTCGAAGGCAAAAAAGTAGATGATATAAAATAACGGACCACTATAAGAAGGGCTCCTTGGGTGAATGCATCGCCCGCGCCGTAAAAAAATAACGAGGACCAGAATGCCTAAAGTTACGTTTGTATTGTCGGATGGAAGTGAAAAACACGTCGATGCTCCCAACGGCATCTCGCTGCTCGAAGTGGCCCATAAAAACGATATCCCGCTCGAAGGCGCCTGCGAAGGCTCGCTCGCCTGCAGCACCTGCCATGTCATCGTGGAGCCCAGCTATTACGACCAGCTCCCCAGCGCCAGTGACGACGAGGAAGACATGCTCGACCTGGCGTTTGGCCTCACGCATACCTCGCGTCTTGGCTGCCAGATCATGATGAACGACAGCCTCGATGGGCTGAAAGTCACTGTCCCCGGCGCAACACGGAATATGATGGTCGACAAGAAATAACCGTATCAACCAAGGAAAAACACCATGACCGAGAACGAACAGCCGACGCAAGAGCATGAAGAAACGGGCAGCACGGCACGCAAATTCATCCTGCCGGCGCTGGTTATCATCGTCGCGATCATGCTGGTTGCCTTCCTGGCCTCACGCTCGGGCCTCGACCGCGCCCTGCTGCGTCAGCAGCTCGATGCGTTTGCCACCGAGCTTGCCGACAACGCCCGCAAGGAAGGGCGCGATGTTCGTTTCACCTATGAAGATGTGGTCATTACCGGCAGTTTCTCGGACCGCCATGCCGAAGTAGTTGCGCCGCAACTGGTGGTGAAACCCATCATGCAGCCGGGCCAGAAAGCCGAGCTGGCCGATGAACTGACCATTCGCACGGCGCGCGTGGCGATTTTCCCCAAAGCCGTCGACCTGTCGCAATTGCGGGTGGAAATGCCCGATCCGTTTGAATTCTATGCAGCGGATGCACCGGAGAAAAAATTATTGACCGTGAGCGCCAACGAACCGTTTGCCGCCATGGTGGGGCGCGTGAAAAAGGCGGATCGCCTCTACACCGAAATCGAGCATGTGATGCCGACGGAAATTACCTTCAACTACCTGCGCGAGCAGCAGGCTGAAGGGGAGGAGGAGCAAACCCCGACCCTGGTTCCGGTCTATGAAACTATGACGCTGACGCAGGCGACGGGCGGCACAGCCAGCTCCAGCTTCGCGCAGGATGGCAGCGGCCTCGGCAAAGCCTCCGTGCAACTGAACGACATCACCATCACCCCGGAAAAAGATCCCGAAGCCAGCATCGACGTGGCGGAAATCCGCAGCCGGTGGAGCCATACGCTGAATGCCAACAACCACCACGTGATTACCGGTTCCTTGCATATCGGTGATGTGACGGCTGCGCCGGAAGTCATTCCCTACGCGCCGATCGCGCTGCATGTTGAGGCCAGTTACCAAGGCGCCGCCCCCCAAACGGCTGAAGACATTGCTGCCGTTGGTGGGCCGGAAAGCTCGTTTAAACTGAAAGAGTTTGCCCTCACCACGAAAGAAGCCGGTATTCAGGCCACTGCGGATTTTGTCGCCGGTGCCGATGATGTACTGCCTGTCGGCATGGCGACGCTCAACCTCACCAATGTGCCGTTCGTGCTGGGTGAATTGCGCCGCTACCAGTTGCTGAAAACGGACGACGAAGCGCTGGTCGACGACTTTGCCGGCCTCATCGCGGGCAAGCCGATCAGCGAGCTGGAGAATGCCACCATCGAAATCAGCCGCACCCGTGGCGGCTCGTTCACCATCGGCAACGCAACGTTCGAGGAATTGTTCGCCACCTTGCTGAAAAACAGCATGCAACGCCGTGCGCCTGCCGCGCCGGAGGCTGAGGAAGCACCTGCTTCGGCACCAGTAGCACCAGCCCCGAACCCTGCAGCAGCCGAGCCGCAAGAGGGGCACCGTGGCTAAATCGGTTGCACGCAAAAAGCCCGCCGCAGCTACGCTGCCGGGTTGGGATCTTTCCGCCCTGTATCGCGGGATGGACGATGCAGCGATTACCCGCGATATCGCCCGCCTGAAAAAAGACGCGACTGCGTTTACCGCGAGCTATCGTGGCAAGGTGGCCAAGCTTCCGGCCGATAAGCTGGCGGCTGCGTTGGCCGCCTACGAAAAACTGCAGGAAGGGCTCGGCAAGCTGATGAGCTACGCCCAGCTTCTCTATGCTGCCGATATGCGTGACGGAGCGATCACCCAGTTTTACCAGAACATGCAGGAAACCGTGACCGTGCTTTCCAGCGGCATGGTGTTTTTCACACTCGAGCTGAACCGCATTTCCGACGCGGCAATGAAAAAAGCGCTGAAGAGCAGCGAAAAACTCGCGCATTATCAGCCGTGGATCGAGGCGGTGCGCGTCTATAAGCCCTACCAGCTGAGCGATGAGCTGGAAGAATATATCCATGAAACCTCGGTGACCGATGCCGCCTGGCAGCGCCTGTTCGACGAATCCGTGGCGCGGCTGGTTTTTACCGTAAATGGCAAAAAAATGGGTTCGGCCGAAGTGTTCGACCTGATGTCGCATACGGACGGTAAAAAACGCAAAGCGGCCGCCAAGGAAATCGCCCGCGTTTTTGCCGAGCACGCGCCGCTTTACACCCTCATCACCAACACGCTGGCCAANNAAGCCAAGCACATCGAAGACGACAAACGCGGCTTCTCCCTGCCGATTTCCAGCCGCAACGTGTCGAACCAGGTGGAAGACGAAGTGGTCGATGCGCTGATCGGCACGGTGAAGGCCAATTATAAACAGCTTTCCCACCGTTATTACCGGTGGAAGGCGAAGCAATTCGGCATAAAGACCCTCGATTATTGGGATCGTAACGCGCCGCTACCTACGGCGGGCGACAAAACCACCCCATGGCCCGATGCCGTGTCGCTGGTGCAGCAGGCCTACCATGCGTTTTCCCCTGAACTGGCGCGCGTGGGGAAGCGGTTTTTTGACGAAAACTGGATCGATGTACCGGTGCGTCCCGGTAAATCGCCCGGCGCCTTCGCCCACCCTACGGTACCGAGCGCACATCCCTACCTTTTGCTCAACTATCAGGGCAAAACGCGCGACGTGATGACGCTGGCGCA
>DITH01000121.1 GCA_002422745.1 Alphaproteobacteria bacterium UBA6189 | reverse complement strand
ACGGCAAACGCATCATCCTGCTGGCGGAGGGGCGGCTGGTCAATCTCGGCTGCGCCAACGGCCATCCCAGTTTCGTGATGAGCTCGAGCTTTACCAACCAGGTGTTGGCGCAGATCGAGCTGTATACCAATGCCAAGAAGTACGAAAACAAGGTGTATGTGCTGCCCAAACAGCTCGACGAGAAAGTCGCCGCGCTGCATCTGGCGCGGATTGGCGCCAAGCTGACCGTATTAAGCAAAGACCAGGCGGATTATCTGGGCGTGCCGGTGGATGGGCCATATAAAAAAGATTGGTACCGTTATTAATTATGGTAACGTCATCGCGGGTGTAGCGAGGCAATCCATCTTGCCCATGCGCGGCGTGATCGATGGCCGCGTCGCTTCGTTTCTCGCCTTGACGGAGTAGCATGCTAAAGAAATTGAGTGCTTGGTTGGCCGGGTTTTCTGCTTCCCCACCGGAAGTGGCGGTCGAGCACGCCGCCATGCAGCAACTCGAGCAAGAGAATATCCGCCTCAAATTCGAATCACGGCGCTTTGCCAATCTCATCAATGCCAGCCCCAACCTGATCTGGATGCGCGATGAGACGATGAAAATCGTCTATTGCAATCTGTCTTTCGCCGAGGTGGCGGAAGAAACCACCGACGCGGTGGTGAGTTTAGGCGAATTCGAGCTGTTCAAGGGCCACCACGCCATGGCCGAGCTGGCCTGGAAAACCGGCAAAGAGCAATTCGACAAGCGCCATGTGGTGGTAAGCGGCGAGCGGCGACTCTACGCAGTGCGCGAAGTGCCCTTCAAAAAAGAGGGGCTCATTACTGGCTACGGCATGAACATCACCGACATCGAAATGGCGCAGGATGAAATCCAGCGCCATGTGTCGGCGCTGCGCGACCTGCTGGAAAGCTCGACCTCGGCGATGGCAATTTACGGCCGCGACCAGCGACTGAAATTTTTTAACTTCGCCTTCGTCGCCCTATGGAAGCTCGATGAAGCCTGGCTGCATAGCGAGCCGACCTATGGCGAGGTGCTCGAGGCGCTACGCGAGAAACGCAAGTTGCCCGAGCAGGCGAATTTTAAAGCCTTCAAGCAGGGCCAGCAGAAACTGTTCACCAGCCTGATGGCGCCGGAGGAGGAATTCTTCTACCTGCCCGATGGCAAGACCCTGCGCGTCGTAGCGATTCCGCATGCGCTTGGGGGCATTCTGTTCGCCTACGAAGACGTGACAGACCGCCTGGCGCTTGAGCGCAATTACAATACCCTGATCGCCGTGCAGCGTGAAACCCTCGATAACCTGCATGAAGGCATTGCCGTGTTCGGAGAGAACGGGCGGCTGTCGTTGTGCAATCCGGTATTTCACAAACTGTGGCAGCTGACGCCGGAGTTTACCGGCAGTGAACCGCATATCCGCGAAGTGCTCGAGAAAGGCCGCGATTTGTTTGCGACCGACCATTGGCCCGATTACCTCGACAAGCTGACCGCGCGTTTCCAGCAGCGGCAGTTTTTTGCCCTGCGTTTCGAGCGGACGGACGGCACGGTAGTGGATTGCTCCTGCGTGCCGCTGCCGGACGGCGCGACGCTGCTGAGTTTTATCGATGTGACGGACTCAACGCTGGTCGAGCGCAGCTTGCGCGACCGCACCCAGGCATTGGAGGAGGCCGACCGCTTAAAAACCGAGTTCCTCGCCAATATGAGTTACGAATTGCGCTCGCCGCTCACCTCCATTTCCGGCTTCGCCGAAATGCTGAAACGTGAATATGCGGGCAAACTGAACGAAAGCCAGCAGGAATATGTCGATGGTATTTTCCGCTCGTCGCAAACGCTTGGGGCGCTGATAACCGATATTATCGACCTGGCGACGATCGAGGCGGGGTACCTTAAGCTCGACTACCAGGAATTCGACGTGCGCCATGCGGTCGACGGCGCGGTGGCCCTTTTGTCGCAACAGCTAAAGGCACGTCAGGCGCAGCTCACCACAGTAATTGACGACGAGGTAAGCAGCATGTGGGGCGACGCGGTGCGGGTGAAGCAGATTATCATCAACCTCGTCACCAACGCGATGAAAATGACCAAAGGCAAGGCCGAGATCACCCTGCAGGTGAGCCGGATGGCAGACGGCTCGACCTGCCTGAAAGTGGCCGACCAGGGCCCGGGGCTCGATGCGGCGCGGCTCAAGCATTTGTTCGACCCGTTCTTCCGTGGCATGGCCGGGCAAGGTAGCGAGGCGGCGCTGGGCCTTAGCCTGGTGAAGCGCTTCACCGAGCTGCATGGCGGCCAGGTGGAAGTGGTGTCGGAGGAAGGCAGCGGCACGACGATAAGCTGCATTTTCCCGCCCGCCAGCGCCCATGTCGTCATCTAAAGGCGCGGATTTTCATTGAATATGGCAGACCAACCGGTTAACGACACGGCAATGACTGAGCAGCGCTACATCCTGAATCTTTCCTGTGCCGACGTGCGGGGCATTGTTGCCACCGTGACGGGGTTTCTTGCCGAGAAGGATGGGTTCATCAGCGAATCCACCCAGTTCGGCGATCCCTCTACGCAGCGGTTTTTCATGCGGGTGAGTTTCCTCGCCGGCCCGCGCACGCCGGATCATGCCACACTGACAGCGCAGTTTGCCGCCCAGGTGGGCGAGCGTTTCGCAATGGAATGGAGCCTGCACGATGCGTCGCGCAAGGCGCGGCTGCTAATTCTATGCTCGAAACAATTGCATTGCCTGAACGATCTGCTGCACCGCTACCGCACAGGCTTGCTGCCGGTCGAGGTGGTGGGTGTGGCCTCCAACCACCCGGATGCGCGCAGTATCGTGGAGTGGCACGGCATTCCGTTCCACCATGTGCCGATCGAGCAGGGGGACAAGGCCGCGCAGGAAGCCCGGATCTGGCAGCTGGCTGAGTCCACCGGCACCGACCTCGTGGTGCTGGCGCGCTATATGCAGATTCTCAGCCCCGAGCTATCGGCAAAACTTCATGGCCGAGCGATCAATATCCACCATTCCTTCCTGCCNNCTCGATGAAGGGCCGATCATCGAGCAGGAAGTAACGCGGGTGGATCATAGTTTCAGCCCCGAGCAACTGACCTCGGTCGGGCAGGATATCGAGGCGCTGGTGCTGGCGCGCGCTGTCGCCTACCACACCGAGCACCGGGTGCTGCTGAATGGCAGCAAAACCGTAGTCTTCCGCTAGTCCCGATCGTGCGCCCTGGCCGCGTGCAGCCAGTTAAAAAACGGATGCAGGCGTTTATTCCCCCGCTCGAGGCGAGGTAGGCGACGCAACTAGACCTCGTAGAACCAGGTATAGAGCGCGTTGTTGAGGAAGTTCAGGATCAGGATCAGGATAATCGGGCTGATATCGACACCACCCATGGCTGGCAGGTATTTGGCCAGCAGCTGACGAATGGGCCGCAGCAATGGCTCGACCAGCTTGCCGAGGGCAAAATAAACGCGCTGAATAAGCGGGTTATGACGGTTAACCACATCAAAATTGATCAGCAGGTCAAGTACCAGCCAAATGATGAGGGCCCAGTTAATAAGGAAAATAATGTTACTAATCAGGTCGATAAACGGGTTCAGCATGGGACTCCTTTCCTGCTTGTCAGCAGCGATTAAGTGGCATATAATAGAAATGTGGTAAAAGAAGCAAGTGGCTCTGTGGCTACTGCCCCTACCATCGGCATCCGAAGAGGTGCTGTGACTGAAAAACCATCCGGCATGTAAGCCAGATGAGGAGCTAGTACCATGACGGTTTCGACAATCAATGGCGTACAGGCGGAACTCCGCCGCGTCCAGGATAATCAAAATAAAGCCGAGCGGCCCTTGCCCTTGCAACCCTCAGGCGCGTCGTTGCCCAACGATGTGCTGTCGGATGCGATCGCCAGCTACGCGGCGACTGATAGTGGCGACCTTAGTGCCGTGATTGCGCAAGCCGCGCAACAGAACCAACAGGCCGCGCAAAGCACCATTAGCGATGCGGAGATCGAACAGTTGACCGCCGATAGCGCCAATGCGGCCCGCCAGCAGGTGGAACAGAATCCGAAATCCAGTATTGCCGCGCAGACCAATAACCTGCCTCGCAACCTGATCGATTTGCTCGGTGAATAGGCGCAGCGCGGTTTTTGCTGCCCATACCTTGCATCCATTGGCTAAGCTATGTTAGCCTTAGGCTATGCAACGCGGCTTCAGTTTAGTAGAACTTGCCATCGTGTTGGTAATTCTCGGCCTTCTCACCGGG
Organism: Alphaproteobacteria bacterium UBA6189; assembly: GCA_002422745.1. GTDB lineage: Bacteria > Pseudomonadota > Alphaproteobacteria > Rickettsiales > UBA3002 > QFOX01. The sequence goes on along the minus strand of DITH01000121.1, from coordinate 1,086 downwards.
GGGATACTGGCGGGGCAATCGCTCATTCGTGCGGCGGAGCTGCGTGGTGTGGTGAGTGAAACAAAGAAAATGCGCACGGCATTTTTAAGCTTCCGGCAGAAATATTTCGGCTTACCCGGTGATTTAGCCAATGCCACTGCCTTTTGGGGAACCGATCCCAATGGCTGCGCCGATAAAACCGTGAATGCCCCCAAGCAACAGCCAACCTGCGATGGTAACGGTAATGGCGAGATCAGCAACTATCCCTATTCGCAGGCCGAGCGGTTTCGCAGCTGGCAGCATCTAAGCAATGCCGGGCTCATTGCCGGCAACTACACCGGTGTAAGTGCCGGCGGCGCCGCGGCCTATAACCAGGCTTCGATAGGCGAGAATGTGCCTGGAAGTCGTTTAGGTGATGCCTACTGGTACGTGCTGTATATCGGGCCGCGCACGGGGCACGCTGAATATTTCGATGGTAGCTACGGTAATAGTTTGTTCTTGCGTAGCACGGGCGGCCTGCAGCCGGAGGAGCTATGGAACGTCGATGCCAAAATCGATGACGGCATGCCCGCCACGGGCCGTATTCGCACCACCAAGGCCAGTGGCAGCTATTCCCCCAATTGCGCGGTGGGCGACGATGCGGACAGCCCGTATAACCTCAGCAGCAGCAACCGCGATTGCGTGCGGCTGTACCTGTTGCTCGGTATGTAGCCCCGCTTATTTGCGCTTGGTAAGCGGTACGAATTTACGCGCCGCGGCACCGATATAAAGTTGGCGAGGGCGGCCGATTTTCATCGCCGGGTCTTCGATCATCTCTTTCCATTGCGCGACCCAGCCGGCCGTACGCGCAACGGCGAACAGCACGGTAAACAACGCGGTGGGAATGCCGAGTGCGCGGTAAATGATACCGGAGTAGAAATCGACGTTGGGGTAAAGTTTGCGCTCGATGAAATAGGGATCGTTGAGGGCGATTTTTTCAAGCTCCATAGCGATTTTCAGCAGCGGTTCGTCTTCCTGCCCGAGCTCCTTGAGCACGTCGTGGCAGGATTTGCGCAGCACGGCGGCCCGTGGGTCGTAGTTTTTATACACCCGGTGGCCAAAGCCCAT
>DITH01000057.1 GCA_002422745.1 Alphaproteobacteria bacterium UBA6189 | reverse complement strand
ACCGTGCGGTTTAAAGACCGGAATTTCTTCGGCGTCGAGCGGGTGCTCGATAACCCCGCGATGCAGGCCCGGTTCATGATGCATGATACCACCGTGCATGGCGTACAATCACTGGTGCCGGATCGCATCACGCAACCGCTTTCCTATTACAGCCATGTGCGGGAAGTGCTGACGCAACTGCCGCATCTTTCCCGTCTGCCGATGGGAGTCGTTGGATTAGGGATTGGCAGCATGCAATGCCTCGCGCAGGCGGAGCAGACGGTCGATTATTTCGAGATAAACCCGATGGTAAAACAGCTGGCGGAGGATGTGCGGTATTTCCAGCAATTGCAGCGTTGCCCCGGTAGTTACCAGATCCATATGGGGGACGGACGGCTCACCCTGGCTGATCAGCCGGATGGCAAATACGGGCTGTTGGTGCTCGATGCGTTTTCATCCGATGCGATCCCGGCCCATCTGCTGACGCAGGAGGCCATGGCGTTGTATCTCAGTAAAATCGCGCCACACGGGGTGCTGGCCATTCATACCACCAACCGGCACCTTGATTTGTGGCCGGTGATTGCCGCGCATGCGGCCGCGATGGATACGGTTGCCTACGGAAAGTTTTTCCCCAAACATGCTGGGGAGCCGTTGGTCTATGCCAGCTACTGGGTGGTGATGACGTCGTCGGCAGAAACGCTAGACCCGCTGCGGCATGGAGCTGAGGATTGGCAGCTTCTCGACGCGCAAGGTGACCGGGTGTGGACCGACCAATACACCAACCTGCTGCCCTATTTAAAGATCCTCCGCTAACATGCTTGCGCGGGTTTCGGCGGTTTGCTACATGCTCAGGGTATGACCCCACTCGGCACACGCATCACCACCTGGCTTTCCGGCAATTATATTGGCCGGGACGAATTCGGTAACCGCTATTACGAAGCGCGTAGCCTGAAGCTGCGGCAGGGCAATGCACGCAAACGCTGGGTGCTGTACGAGGGCATGGCCGAGCCCAGCAAGGTGCCGCCGCAATGGCATGGCTGGCTGCATTATACCCATGCCGCGCCGCTGGCCACGGGCAAACGCTATGGCTGGCAGAAAGATCATTTGCCCAACCTGACCGGCACGGTACGCCGTTACCTGCCGAAAGGTCATTTGCTGGGCCGGGCCAAACGTGCCCCGGCGACCGCCGATTACCAGCCATGGAAACCTGAATAATGGTGCCTTACCGGTGGGGTTTGCTGGCCGCCCTACTGCTGGCGGGCTGCGAAGGCGGTGGGCTCGGCCATCTCGATACCGAATCGGAAGCGCAGCGTGAAAACTCCAACTGGTTCCATCACTATTACGGTGAAGAGAAAGAATTTTACGGCACCGCCGCGAAGGAAGAAAGTGGCTGGTGGGGAAGTTTTTATGGTACCGCTGATGGTGGCGATGCGGCTTCCGATCATTGCAGTTTCTGGAACAACTGCCCTTAGGATAGGTCCGGCGTCTACTATCTCATCCACCGATACTAGCGGCTTTGATTCCGGCTGGTAATCCCCGAAAATACCGCACTGCACTACTGTAATTTGTACGCCGGTTTACTTTCTGCTATGACAAACGTTCGGCTAGCGTCAAGAAACACCCAATGTATGAGGTGACTATGTACGCCTATTTACGAATGGCTCTTGTAGCCTCCAGTTTACTGGTACTTGCCGCATGTAGCGCGCAGGAAGACCATGCGAGTGTGCTGCAGGGCACCCCGGATGATTGGTGGAGCGATAATTATTTCGCCATGCTGCAAGCGGCAGGAAGCGACGAGAGCGCCGATGCGGCAGCCAAGCCGATTCGTATTCGCCTTTACCACTAAATCTCCCTCCTGTTGATGATGCGCGAGACCGTTGCAAGCGGGGCTGCTGCATGCTATCCAAGCGCAAAACAACGAAGGATTCCCCATGGCGAACAACGCGATTGAAACGGTAATGGGCGCAGTAGTGCTCACGGTAGCGGGCGGATTTCTCTATTTCGCATACAATAACAGCAACGTGAAGTCGTTCGACGGCTATAGCGTGAAAGCCGATTTTGCCAATATTTCCGGTATCAGTGTCGGTTCGGATGTACGTATCGGCGGCATTAAAGTAGGCACGGTCGAGCAGCTTGACCTGGACCCCAAAACCTATGAAGCGATCGCCCTGATGCGGGTGAAAAATGGTGTGGATTTGCCGAAAGACACTTCGGCCTCCATCCAGAGCGCGGGATTGCTGGGCGATAAATTCGTCGCCCTGCAGCCGGGCGGGGACGAGACGAATCTCGCCGATGGCGACATGATCCACTTCACTGAATCCTCCGTCAGCATCGAAGAGATGATCGGTAAGTTCATGTTCTCCGGCGGCGGTGCGGATCGGGGAATGGATGACGCGACCGACGATTCTTCCAACACCGGCGATGCCAAAGAAAACCCGCTTTCGACCGGGTTGGAATAAGCATTGGTGCGGCGAATTGCAGTCAGCACGCGCGGCGCTCTCATCGCCACGCTGGTAACTACTGTGCCCGCATGGGCCCAGCAGGCCCCGGTGCCCGCCCCGTTTCAGTACCAGAACCCGCAAGCCATCACTACGCCGCAGGGGCGTGCGGCCAGCGAGTCGATGTTGTCGACCAAACCGGCGGACGAGAAAAAAACATTGCCGTGGCAACAGCCTGCACCGCCGCAACAACCGGCAGCGGTTGCGGTGACCCCACCGGGGGTTCAGGCCATGCCGGCGGCTATTCCGTTTGGCCGGTCGACCGCCAGCCAGTATCAGCCGATTCCCGAAGGGCCGCATACCGCGGTAGCCGTGCCGGTGGAAAACATCGAAGCGATTGAAGCGAGCGAACCCGCCCCGGCCATTCATGCGACCGACATCGCCGACCCGGCAAACGAGGACCCGGCCGCGCCAACCGAACTCACCGCGCCGATTTTTGCGGCGCAGGAAACGCTGATTCCGCGCACGGCAGTTATTCGCGTGCTTAATAAGGTGACGGCGCGCGCCCAAACGCTGCATATTAAGCCGGGGGCAACCGAGAAAGCAGGAAAAATACAGGTGAGCGCGCGCTATTGCCAGTATTCGGCCGAAAGCAGCCTGCCGGATGCCGCTACGCTGGTAGAAGTGGCCGATATTGCGGCCGAACAGGAAAAGCCCAAGCTATTGTTCTCAGGATGGATTTACCTTTCCAGTCCCTCCGTCAGCGCGATGGAGCACCCGGTGTATGACGTGATGCTCATGGGCTGCCAGGATACCCAGGCCAAGCCGAATAAGGCACCGAAAACCAAAAAGAAATAAGCATGTTTAACCCGGCGGATTTCACGCAACTGTCATAATTGGCGGCGTGGGATTTGGTATATTGTGAATAGATGGCAAAAGCATTCGCAGCACTTGATCGAAAATATGGCCTCCCCGAAGGGCTGATCGATGCGGTATGGATGGCGGAAACCAGCCGTGGACGCAATAACCGCTCGTCCTCTGCCGGTGCGCGGGAAAATTTCCAGTTCATGCCTGCTACCCGTGATGAGGTGCTCAAACAATCGGGCTTCGATGCGTATGCGCAACCGAAGAATAATTCTCCGGAGGCAGTGCGCGACGCGCTGAATGAGCAAGCCGAGGCTGCAGGATATTATTTGCAGCGACTACACCGGCAGACTGGCGGTGACATCGCCAAGACGCTCGCCGCGTATAATTGGGGGATCGGCAATGTTCAGAACAAAGGCCTCGGTCGCCGCCCGGCGGAAACCCTAAATTACACACATAAAATTCTAGAGGAGCTAGGCATCGACCAGCTCCGCGATGAAGTGGCGGAATATGCCGCGCGTCCCCGTGGCGTTGCTTTGAGCGAAGAACAGCAAAGAACAGACCAGCAGCGCGAAGCGCAGCGGCGTGGTTTGCTTGGCGCCTTCGGCATGGAACAAGAAAAGATTGATGCGCTGAGTGGAGAGGATGTTTTAGGCAGCTTCTTCCTGTTGCTTTTAACCACAGTGGTCAGCAGCTTTGTGCGTGACCACGGACCGGAAGCCGCACTTGATGTTGCGCAGGAGTATAATGCCCGCCGGACGCAAACACCATCAACACAACCAACGGCTCCGGTCACGTCGCCTCCTGTGAAGAATTTAAGTCTGGCCCAGGTGTTGACGCAGCAGCAACCTATGCAGGTGAGCCCTGCGGATGACCCGACACCACCGATGCGTACCCCGGTGACTGAGCGTAACCCCACGCGCGGGCAAGGGTAATGGCTCATTTACCCATTCTTAAGTTGTTATTGGTAAGTTCACTGCATGGCTAATCAACGTTTATGGCCCGGTGCTGGTGAAGTGCGCAACCCGCGTGAGTGGGTGGCCGACCCGGCGATTGCCTCCGCCGCTCGCGCTGCAGGGTGGGATAAGGCCACCGGTAACCTGGCGTTACTGACCGCGATTATCTCGACCGAGAGTGAAGGCAAATCGCATGCGTTCAGCGAGGATGATTGCGTGGGGCTCGCACAGTTTAATCCAAAAGAAAATTTAGAACGGTTTGAACGGCATGAACGTTGGGGTCCCCAAATTACGTCCATTCTCGAGCGCCATGATATCGACCGACCGACGGGCGAATTTGCGACATGGTTTCACGATCCGCGTACCTCAATTGTTTATACGGGGTTTGTGCTGCAGGATCAATTCGCCCAATTAGCGCGCCATCGTAATCCAGCCTACCGGGATAACCTCATGTTGGCGCTGCAAGGATATAACGGCGGTCGAAATGATCTTATCACCCCGGGCGCAGTTGAACGGGAAGCCCGCCAATACCCGGAAAAAGTAGCGGCGTATTTAAGCTACCAATCGAAACACGCGCCAGCGGCGGAACAGCGTGCAGAATTTGCCGACACGTTGGAGCGCCTGCTCGACGATGCCGAGCGGGTAGGCCAGCGCGGGCGCATCGAGGCAGGAATTGTCGCCCACCGCCACACGGTAGCCGGCCGCGAAATTCTTGTGCCGCAAGACTCGTTTAAGGAGCTGATGATTCGGGCGCAACAGATTGAGATTCGATTTGCGCCGATGGGTGATACGGCGCTCAATGAAGCAATGAAGGGCGACCGCGATCTGGTGCGCGCCGTGCAGAAAAAGCTTAATGCCAATGGGTTCGATTGCGGCAAGGTCGATGGTATCTGGGGCAAACGTACGGAGAAGGCATTCGCCGATTGGGAAATTACCATGGCGGTGGGTGGGTTGATGGGCGTGCGGCCCGATCACGAGATTTCGGCCGCAGAATTTGGCTTACTAACGGCGCCCGGCGTGAAAGCTTCCAGCTTGCCACTCCTGAAACCGGCGAAGGAACCTGAGGAGCCGACGGCGCAAGAAAAAATTGGCGCCTTCGTGCAGAAGCTTTTTAGTCGCAGCCGCTAACCGATTTGTTTGTGGATGAGGGCGCGGGGGCAGCTTGCGTTGCGGCGGCGGCGGTGCTAGCAATTTAGCATAATAAAAAATAATTCCGGCAAGTCGTTCAAAACCAACCATGGGGTGCATGCATCCCATGAGCTCGGACATGCCATGCGGATTACGCGCCAGATTACCGATAGTTCTGCCGACCCGTTCGTCGGTATCCAGTGGAAAAAAGTGGATGTGGAGATATGCTCGGCCGATCCGGCTGCGCGCGTGTGCCTCACCGATATCGAAGTGCCCTCCGCCTGGAGCTATGCGGCGGCGGAAACCTTCGCGCGCTATTATATCCGCCGTGCCGGTGTGCCGGTGGCCCTGACCCGCGTGAAGGAAAAGGAAATTCCTGAATGGTTGTGGCGTGCCGTGCCGGATACCGCGGCCATGCAGGCCCTGGCACCGGAGAAGCGCACCACGCATGAAACCAGTGCCCGGCAGGTGTTTTTGCGCCTCGCCGGAGCATGGACCTATTGGGGCGTGAAGGCCGGTTATTTCGATCACGAGCAGGATGCCCGCGCCTTTCACGACGAAATGGCCGCGATGCTGGCACGTCAGGTGATGGCGCCGAACTCGCCGCAATGGTTCAATACCGGCCTGTTCTGGGCGTATGGTATGGCGGGGCCGGCGCAGGGGCATTTCTTCGGCGATATTGAAACCGGGCGGCTTAAAGCTTCCAACAATGCCTATGAGCGGCCGCAGCTGCATGCCTGTTTCTTGCATGGCGTGAAGGACGAATTGGTTAATGAGGGCGGCATCATGCATCTGTACGAGCGTGAGGCGCGGGTTTTCAAATACGGTTCGGGTGCGGGGGCGAACCTGTCGTCCATTCGCGGGGCGGGCGAAGAATTATCGAGCGGTGCCAGCGCCCTTGGGCTGATGCGGTTTTTGGCCGTCGGCGATAAGGCGGCCGGGGCGATTCACGCCGGCGGGCTGCCACGCCAGGCGGGGAAAATGGTGGTGGTGGATATCGACCATCCCGATGTGCTTTCCTTCATTCGCTGGAAGGGTGAGGAACAATATAAGGCTGCGGCGTTGATTACCGGGGCGCGGGTGATGCGCCAGCATTTAACCGGCGTGATGGCGGCGATGCAGCATATGCAAGGGGAAGGGCGGTATGCCCCGTCGCAGAACCCGGCCTTGAAGCAGGCGATTAGCCGGGCGCAGCGGGCGATGATTCCCGGCGCGGCGATCGAGCGGGTGATAGCCTACGCCAAGCAAGGCTACCGTGAATTGCATATTCCGCTCTACACGGCCGAGGAGGGATCGGACGTATTCTTTACCGTCGGTGCGCACCAGACGAAGCAAGCGGTGCGCGTGACCCATCGTTTTATGCAGGCGGCGGCGGATAAAGAAAAATTCGCCCTGCGGCGGCGGACGGATGGTGGCGTGGCCAAGCAGATGAGTGCGGCCGAGCTGTTTGACGATCTGGCCCATGCTGTATGGGCGACAGGCGAGCCGACCATTCAGTTCAGCGATACGATCAGCCGCAACCATACCTGTCCGGAGACGGACCGGGTGCGGGCGTCGACCCCGGCGTCGGAGTATCTTTTTCTCGACGATACAGCATGTCCGTTGGCGGCGGTGAACGTGCTGGCCTGTGCCGATGCGCGCGGCTTTTTGGATCTCGACCTGTTCGCGCATGTGGTGAAGTGTTCGACCTTAATGCTTGATATATCGGTAAGTATGGCGCAGTACCCGTCGCGCGCCATGGCCCGCCGTACGCTGGATACCCGTCCAATCGGGTTGGGGATAGCGAATATGGCGGCGCTGCTGATGCGGATGGGCTATGCCTACGATAGCGATGAAGCGCGCGCCACCGCCGCCGCCGTGTGCGGACTGCTGACCGGAGAGGCGGCGCTGGTGTCTGCCGAGCTGGCCAAGGAACTGGGTGAGTTCGTCGAATACGGCAAAAATCGTACGGCCTATTTAAAGTTAATTGCCGCGCGGCGGGAGCTGGTGCTGCAGGGCGATAAGGCGGAGGCTGTGGCATTCACCAGCCTGGAAGCTTTGCCGCAACCCGAGCTAGCCGATGCGTTGAAGCGCGTGTGGGAAATGGCCTATATTAAGGCGGAGGCGTACGGTATGCGCAATGCGCAGCTTTCCTGCGTGCCGCCGACATCGACCATCGCCCGCGTTATGGATTGCGAAACGCTCGGCTTAAGCCCAATGGCCAGCCTGGTGCGTTACCAGCCGCTGCCGCACGGCGGGCTGCGCAAGCAATTGAGCAGCAACGTGGCCTACGGCCTGGCATCGCTCGGCTACAGTCAGGCGCAAATCGAAGAGATGACCCGCTATGTGTGTGGCCAGCGCAGCCTGAAACAGGCACCATCCATTTCGCATGCGGCGTTGATCGCGCACGGGTTCCGACCCGAGCAACTGCAAGCGGTCGAGGAAGCGTTGGGCAACGCGGTGGATATTCATGCGGCGTTCGACCCGTTTGTGCTGGGTGAACGCTTTTGCCACAACGTGCTGCAGCTTCCCGCAGGCGCCGTGCATGACGCTTCGTTTGCGGTACTGGAATATCTGGGCTTTAGCGCCGAGGAAATCGCCGAGGCGGATGCCTATGCGTGTGGCGCGCGCAGCCTGGATGGCGCGCCGCATTTGCGGGAAGAAGATGCGGCGGTATTCCTGGCCGGTGATAGCGAGCAACGGCCGAGCGCTGCCGCGCAGATTGCGTTGCTGGCGGCGGCACAACAGTTCCTTACGGGAGGGATTGCGCATGTGGTGCAACTGCCGCACGGCACCTCGCTAGAAAACTGCAAGCAGCTGATTGAGGAAGCGTGGCGCGCCGGGCTGAAATCGCTGAGTTTGAAACGCGAAGGCACCGCCTTATACGATGAAGGCGCGCTGGATGTCTGGCTGCAGGAGGACGATTCCGAGGAGGATGCGCTGGTATTCCGCGAAGCCAAAGCAAGCATTGCGGGATCGGTCAGTAAAGTGGCGGCGGCGTTGGTAGCGCAGTTTACGCAGGTACGGCGCGAGTTGCCGCTGCGGCGTAATGGCTTTACGCAAAAGGCCAGTATTGGCGGACATACAGTGTATCTGCGTACCGGGGAATATGAGGATGGCACGCTGGGCGAGATTTTCCTCGATATGCCCGGCGAGGCGGAATCCTACCGCGCGCTGGTCGACCAGTTCGCGCGGGCCATCTCGGTAGCGCTGCAATATGGGGTGCCGTTGCCCGCGTTTATCGATGTATTCACCCGCCAGCAATTCTCGCCCTGCGGCAAGGTGGAGGGGTCGAACGTCATGGAAGAAGCGGCGTCGCTGCTTGATTACGTGTTCCGCGAAGTGGGGGCGGCCTATCTGCAGGAAGCGTTGGCCCCGCCCGCATCGCTGATGCTGGTGAAGTCGGCCGGTTAATTTATTGTAAGCTCGCATGGTGATGCTTGCGCAGGCGCGTAAGTGCGGTTACGAATTACCTATGAACCACGCCCCCGAGCCCCGCGCGCCTTTAGGCTTTGCCAGCAGCACCGTTGCGCTGGGAGGGGTGCTGAATGCCGAGGCGTTAAAAACGCCGCAACCGCAACGCTAAGCTTATTTTTTGGATAATGGATGATGGGTGCTCACCACCTGGCTGAGCCGTTGGTCGGTGACATGGGTGTAGATTTGCGTCGTGCCGATATCGGCGTGGCCAAGTAATTCCTGAATGACGCGCAGATCGGCCCCGCCTTCCAGAAGGTGTGTGGCGAAACTATGGCGCAGTGTGTGCGGCGAGCAGCGGGCGGGGTCGAGGCCGGCGCGGATGCAGAGTGCTTTCAGTAACTGGCCAAAGCGCTGCCGTGTCAGGTGGCCGGTTTTGCTGTGCGAGGGAAACAGCCAGGGTAAATCGAGCGGGGTGGGAAGAAATTGCTCGCGCAACGGCAGGTAGCGCTGCAGCGCTTCGATCGCGCCATGATGCAAGGGCACCAGACGTTCTTTGCCGCCTTTGCCGCGCACCATGAAATAGGGCGCCAGCTTGCTGCGCTGTTTTGGGTCGCGTTGCAAATGAGTGGTGCTTAAAGTGACCAGCTCGCTCACCCGCATGCCGGATGCGTAGAGCAGTTCCATCATGCAGTTGAGGCGAACGCCTTCGAGCGAACTATCGGCCCGCGCAGTATCGACCAGCGCCTGGACTTCGTCGCGGCTGAGCACTTTGGGTAGTGGGCGGCCCCGGCGCGGCGCGCTAACCAGTAAAACGGGATTCTCGGCCCGTACCCGGTCGCTGATGAGAAAGGTGAACCATTGGCTGAGTGCCGAGCGGCGGCGCGCCAGCGTGGCGGTGCTCATGCCGCGTTCACTCAGCTGGGCCAGATAGGCGGCAACCTCCACATGGGTGAGGGATTCCATCGCCAGCTGGCGTTTGGTGGCGAAGGCAAAAAAATCGGTCAGGTCGGTTTTGTAGGAGCTTGCCGTGGCGGCGGACGCCCCGCGGCTGGCGATAAGCATCTCCAAAAACGCATCACGCCACCCGAGCCAGTTGGCAGGGGTGGCGTGCATAGCGTCGCTCACGCGCGGACTACTCAGCCGTGGTGTTTTCCACAGCCGGGGTGGTCTCTTCCGCAACAGGTGCGGTTTCTTCCATCGGCGCGTCTTCTTCGGTCATGGTCTCGTCGTCCATGCCCGCTTCTTCTTCGTCGGTGGTAACGGCGTTATCGATCGCGTTACCGGCATCATCCACGGCGTTTTCGATCGCGTTGCCAGCATTATCCATGGCGGCAGCGGTATCGTCGGCCAGCTCTTCAGCGCCGGCTTCAAGATCAGCCGCCGCGTTGTTGATGGTTTCCGACGCCGGTACTTCTTCGCTTACCAGCTCGTTGGTGGCATCGCCACCGGCAGTCATCGCAATCACTACCACGGCCACAATGGCCACAGCAGCGAGGATGATAATAAGGTTTTTGTTCTTCTCTTGTTGGTTAGCCATAAAACCCTCTCGTTTGGGTTGAAGTTGAACTTAAGCAGTAAAGCCGGTATCTATCTGCTACTTAAATTCAAAAGAGTCAATGCCGCCCATGCAACTTTCTGGAATAACAGGATCGGATAGAACGACAGTGTCGCCCGATTGCACGGGTGACTGGCGGGAAAAACCCGTGGTTTTGATCGGGCTGATGGGCGCCGGGAAATCGACCATCGGGCGGCGCCTGGCAAAGCAGATCGGCTGGCGCTTCGTGGATTCCGACGAGGAAATTGAAGCCGCTGCGGGCTGTAGTATTTCGGATATTTTTGCCGTGCATGGCGAAGCAATTTTCCGCGATTTGGAAAAACGTGTCATCGCGCGCCTGATGAAAGAGAAGCAAGTAGTAGTGGCCACGGGTGGCGGTGCCTGGATGCAGCCGGAAGTGCAGACCATGATCCGCCAGGCGGCGACATCGATCTGGCTGCGCGCCGAGCTTGAGGTTTTACTCGAGCGGGTGAGCAAACGCGGCCACCGCCCGCTGTTGGAGAAGGGTGACAAACGTGCCATCATGTCGCGCTTGATGACGGAACGCTACCCCGTGTATGCGCAGGCCGGGTTGGTCGTCGATTCGGGCAAAGGCGCGCATGAAAGCGTGGTCGAACAGATTGTCGCAATGTTGGAAGGCAACGGATGAGCGCGCAGATATTACGGATGGAATTAGGTCCGCGAAGCTACGACATCGTGGTCGGCGACGGGGTGCTTTCCAAGGCAGCCGAGTATCTGCGTTCGCGTGTGCCGGGCCAACGGGCAATTATCGTGACGGATGATCATGTCGGCGCACTTTACGCCGGCCAACTGGCCCAAGCTCTACCCGACATGCAACTGGCAACCATTACGGTGCCTGCGGGTGAAGGCAGCAAGAGCTTTGCCACGCTTGAACGTGTGCTGGAACAATTGCTGGCCCTCACACCAGATCGCAAAACCACCATTATCGCGCTAGGCGGCGGCGTAGTAGGCGACCTTGCCGGATTTGCCGCCAGTATTTTGTTGCGCGGCGTGCCGTTTGTGCAAATTCCCACCAGCCTGCTAGCGCAGGTCGACAGCTCGGTGGGCGGCAAAACGGCCGTGAACGCCCGGGCGGGAAAAAATCTGATCGGCAGCTTCTACCAGCCGCAACTGGTGTTGGCCGATACGGCTACCCTGGCGACCTTGCCGCTACGCGAGCGGCGTTGCGGCTATGCCGAGATCATTAAGTACGGGCTAATCATGGATGGGGATTTTTACCGCTGGTGTCTGGCGCACGGGGAAGCCATTCTCGCGGGTGATTCGGCCGCCTTGCAAGAAGCGGTGGTGGCGTCCTGCCGCATGAAAGCGGCTGTTGTCGGCGCGGACGAAAAAGAATCCGCGGCGCGGGCGCTGCTTAATTTCGGTCATACGTTCGGTCATGCGCTGGAAGCCGAAACAGGCTATGGCAGCACGTTGCTGCATGGCGAGGCGGTGGCGATCGGCACCATCATGGCCTTCGACCTGTCGGTCCGCCTTGGCCTGTGCCCGGGCCAGGACGCGACCCGGGTCCGCCGGCACTTCGCCGCCGTCGGCCTGCCGACCGACATCCGCGGCATTCGCGCCGGCCACTGGACGGCCGAACGGCTGATCACCCACATGGCCCGGGACAAGAAGGCCAAGGACGGCCGCATCACCTTCATCCTCGTCCGCGGCATCGGCCAGGCATTCGTCGCGCGCGAAACCGCGATCGGCGAGGTCGCAGCCCTGCTGGCCGACGCCATCGCCGCCTGAAGGCGGGAGGCCCGACCATGGAGACTCTGTGGCTGTCCGGGCTGGCCATCCTGGCCCTGCTCGTCCTCTCGGCGTTCTTCTCCGCCTCCGAGACGGCGCTGACGGCCGCCTCGCGGCCCCGGATGCACACGCTGGCGAAGGAGGGCAACCGCCGGGCGCGGATGGTGGAGGGGCTGCATGCCGAGAAGGAGCGCTTCATCGGCGCCATCCTGCTCGGCAACAACGTCGTCAACATCACGGCCTCGTCGCTGGCGACCGGGGTGCTGGTCGGGCTGTTCGGCGAACGCGGCGTGGCCTACGCCGCCTTCGCGATGACGATGCTGGTCCTGGTGTTCGGCGAGATCCTGCCGAAGACCTATGCGATCCATCATCCGGACAAGGCCGCCATGGCGGTGGCGCCGCTGATCCGCCGGATCGTGCGGCTGTTCTCGCCGGTGACCCAGACGGTGCAGTTCGTGGTGAACGCCGCCCTCGGCCTGTTCGGGATCCATGTTCCCAAGGGATCGGGCGTCGGCGTCTCGGTCGAGGAGTTGCGCGGCGCCATCGAGCTGCACGGGCGCGACGACGACGGGCCGAAGGAAGCCAAGCGAGAACGCGCCATGCTGCGCTCCATCCTGGAGCTGGACGACGTGGCGGTGTCCGAGATCATGATCCACCGGCGCAGCGTGACGACGCTCGACGCCGACCAGCCGTCGGAACGGCTGGTGGACGCGATCCTGGCCAGCCCCTTCACCCGGATCCCGCTCTGGCGCGGCACGGCCGACAACATCATCGGCGTCCTGCACGCGAAGGCCCTGCTGCGGGCGCTCAAGGCCCAGGAGGGAAAGGTCGACCGCGTCGACATCTCCGGCATCGCGGCGCAGCCATGGTTCATTCCCGAGACGACGACCCTGCTGGCGCAGCTGGAGGCGTTCCGCCGGCGGCGCGAGCATTTCGCCATCGTCATCGACGAATACGGCTCGCTGCGCGGGATCGTCACCCTGGAGGACATCCTGGAGGAGATCGTCGGCAACATCGACGACGAGCACGACGTGGTCCTGCAGGGAGTGCGGCCGCAGCCGGACGGGTCCTACATCGTCGCCGGCACCGTCACCCTGCGCGACCTCGCCCGCGAGCTCGACTGGCACCTGCCGGACGAGAACGCCTCCACCATCGCCGGCCTGGTCCTCAACGAGGCCCGGATGATCCCGCATCCGGGGCAGGTCTTCGCGTTTCACGGCTTTCGCTTCGAGATCCTGCGCCGCCAGCGCAACCAGATCACCACCCTGCGGGTGACCCCGCCCGCCGCGCCCGGACCATTGACGGCCGGCGACGCTTCGTCTTAGGTCGATTCTTCGCTGCGCCGCAACATGGGCCGTCCCCATATGCATGCGGCCGCCCCGCTTCCGGACCCTGCCCCATGCCGCTTTCCGCGCCCGCACCCCGTGACCACCTTCACACCCGCACCGTGGAATGCCGCGGCTACCATCGCGCCGACGGCCTGTGGGACATCG
>DITH01000140.1 GCA_002422745.1 Alphaproteobacteria bacterium UBA6189 | reverse complement strand
AAATTAGACTGGCCATAGATAAATCCCTGAAACGGATCGCCCATATGTTCAAATGCAAGCTTTGTAAGCCTGCGATTCACCTGCCCGCTCGGCCGACCCAGCACATTGTCGAATCCGCCAAGAGAAATAAACCGTTCCAGATTATCCCAACCAATTTGCGTATATAAATTTGCCCCCCACGTGGCAGTCAGCGGCTTCATTCCGTGACGGTTTTTTAAATAGAGCGCCGTGAATCCGCCATCCTTGCCGCCACTGCATGGCACCACCACATCATAGCCGCGCTTCTGGCGAAACCGATCGCACAAATCTGCCAGTTCCGCTTCGCGCGCGGTCCAGTCGAGGGTCCGCTTATGTTCTGCATAGTTACAGGCAGAACATACGCCATGCGCATCAAACGTAAGGCGGGGGCGTTGGTTGGAAATCGTGCATTTTTTACAGAACTTCACTTCTTCGGGAAGGTTGTACTTTTTACGAACATCATGTTTCACGAACAATACCTTATTTAGAGCGATAAAAACCGACGAATGAGCGCTAGCCCGGCAGGGCCACTTTTTTCCGGGTGAAACTGCACCCCCATCACATGATCCTCAGCGATGGCGGCTGTCACCTCTACCCCATGATAACGATAGCTCGCAAGTGTGGCGTGCGGGTTTTGAGGATGCGCCATATAAGAATGAACGAAATACATCGCCTCACCCGCCAGCTCATCGCCCAGCAACGGATGCGACACTCGCGAATGTGTGTTCAGGCTCATCCATCCGGTCGCAGGCAACACGACCCTTTCCTTGTCGGCTTGCGGCGCTATCGCTTTCACACGGCCAGAGATCAATCCCAATCCTTCATGCTCGCCGAACTCTTCGCTAGAATCGAGCAGCATTTGCATGCCAACGCAAATGCCCAGAAAAGGCCGCTGCTTTGTGACATATTCTTTTAAGGCTTCCGTCAGGCCACGCGTGCCAAGTTCACGCATACAATGGCCAAATGCACCCACACCCGGTAATAAAAGTCGCTCAGCGCGAATAATATCCTTCGGGCTGGCAGTGAGGATAACCTCGGCTCCTTCATGTTCTAGCGCCCGGGTGACGCTGCGAATATTACCGGCTCCGTAATCAACCAGCGTGACAGGTATGCTCATGCTGCCTCTCGCACGGCGCGCGTTTCGATACCGGCCATGGCGGCTTCGGCTCGAATTTCAGCCAGGTTTTTACGGTTATAATGCAGGATATCCGCCATCGCGACGGCGTCTGCTCTACCTTGTATTACCGCGTCTTTTAAATGCACGCTGCTACCCATGCCCCCGGATGCAATCACCGGAACACGAACTGCGTCTGTCACCACGCGAATAAGCGCCAGGTCAAACCCTTTCCGCGTACCTTCCTGATCGACGGAGGTTAATAGTATCTCCCCCGCCCCGCGGCTAACCGCCTCTTGTACCCAGACCACCACGTCGCGTCCGGTGCGCTCACGCCCGTTATCGGTATAACATTCCCATCCGCCGTTGGGTAACCGCTTCGCCTCGATCGAAAGCACCATGCATTGTGAACCAAAGGCGCGCGCGCCCTCTTCCAAGAGCCCGGGATTAGCAAGTGCTGCGGTATTTAAGGCAATCTTATCGGCACCTGCATGCAACATGCGCTCCATATCACTAAGGCTTCGTATTCCCCCCCCCACTGTGAGCGGCACAAAAATATTGGCACTTGTATAGGCAACAATGTCCGAGAGATTGTTACGGCCATACAATGTCGCGACCGTATCCATAAAAATTAGCTCGTCAATTCCCTGCTGATAGTAGCGGGTCGCGTATTCTTGCGGGTTGCCAATGATGCGCAACCCTTCCAAATGGATGCCCTTAATCAAATTTGGCCCTTTGATATCCATCCGGGCGATAAGACGTACAGGGCTCATATGGTCGCCTTTAAGCGCTCGCGCATTAGCAGTTCGGCTACATGAAAATCATGTTCCGTATCGATATCAATGGCGCGCTCCTGAGGGACCGTAACACTGCGCACACACCCTTCAAACATTCCCATATGCTCCATGATAAACGGGATGCGCGCCGCATACGCAATGCCGGCAATTTCTTGCACTATGGGAGCGTCTTGCCGCCGGGCGATGGGTTTATCCGGCGTCGCGGCGAGTTTCACATGCCCTTCCTCGTTGGCGCACACCATCGAGAAGTAGGGATTGGCATGGGCTTGAGTAGTGGTAATCACTAAATCGGCATCTTCCTTTTCCAACAGCATCTGCGCGCAGGCATCGATGTCTGTCGGCAGACGCAACGGACACGTGGTCGGTACACTTAAGAAAAATGGGCAGGCCGCCTCCCCTAACATGGCTTTTGTTTCGACGATCGCATGTCGCCAGGCCAGCCATTCCGGGCTATCATCTTTTGCCAGTTCAGCTGGCCGCATAAAGGGTACAAGCGCACCATGTGCTTTTGCCACCTCGGCAATCGCTTCCGAGTCGGTCGAAACCACAATTTGTGCTACAAAACGGCTTTCGCGGGCGGCGGCAATGGCATGCGCAATCAGGGGCCTGCCGGCAAGTGGGCGAATATTCTTTCCTGCCACTCCCTTCGAGC
>DITH01000143.1 GCA_002422745.1 Alphaproteobacteria bacterium UBA6189 | reverse complement strand
TGCGGTGCATTGATAGTATGTCGAGTGACCGCGTTCCTTCCATGCAAAACCCCTAATATTCTGTTTTTATTTGTTATTTATGCGATATAGGCGAAACTTGCCCACCATGTGAAAGTAGCAATAATTCCGCCGTAAGGCAAGTGTAATTTTCGTTATATAGGAAAAAAATGC
Source organism: Alphaproteobacteria bacterium UBA6189 (assembly GCA_002422745.1). Taxonomy (GTDB): domain Bacteria; phylum Pseudomonadota; class Alphaproteobacteria; order Rickettsiales; family UBA3002; genus QFOX01. Next base: position 5,474 of record DITH01000143.1, on the reverse strand, counting down.
CTACTCAATGAGAAAGGCAAAAAACCATAGGGTATGTGCATAAGCGTATGGGGATGACCCCATCTGAAGCTACAAGCTTTCGCTGAGCGCAGGTGCTACTGTTGGGCTATGGGTAACTTGTACGATAATATCAGCGAAATCACGTAGAAATACCGACCCATTTACCGTGCGTTGCAGGAACACATTGCGGCGGTCCTCTTCGTCTTTCTTACGGCGTACCAGGTCGAGGCCAGAAAGCGTGTCCACCGCACGGCACACGGCGGGCTTGGAAATCGCCAGCGCCTCGGCCAGCGAGCGGATTGTGTGCGGTGGCGGGGCCATGTACACGGTAAGCAGAACCGCAATCTGCCGTTGCGAAAGATCGTACGGTAATTCCTTAAGCGAGCGGGTAACGACCTGCTGCCAAAGGGCGAGTGCGTGTTGAATCTTGGTGGCGTCCTGCATAGGCAGGCAATAGCGCAGGGGTTGTAAAATGCAAGCGAATGTTCCCGTGCCAATCCCGGTGTGGGTGCCAAAAACAGCAAAAAACTAAAGCGCTTAGTTTGTTACGGTTCGGTGAAATATTTTTTCGCCGCTGGGCGAAAGGGCCGGGGGTGAGGTATAACTGGGGCATGATCGAAATTTATCAGGACGCCAATCACGACCGCGGCAAGGCGATGGGGTATGTCACCGAAGCATCGCAGGGCAAGCCATACGTTATTGAGCTTCACAGCAACCATGTCCAGGTCATTCCTCCGAGCGATGCGCCGGATAGCGATTGGCGCAAGGATTTTACAGAAGAAGAAAAACTGCAGATTTTTGACCGTATCCTGATCGATTATCGACACCGCACCATCGGCGATAATGGTTTTGTCATCGCGGCGCTGGGTGTCACGAAAGAAGGGGATATTTATATTAGCGGTAATGCGGGGGAGGAGCATAGCTCAAGCCCCTTTCATCGTCATTGCGCCGAGCGCTCGATGGTAAAAGTGGCGGCAGACCGCGATGCGTATAATCGTAAAAGTGAGCACCGGCGCAGCGGCTTGCCGCTCGATGATTTTAAGCCGCGATTTGTGGATTTCGAAGCCCTTTACCTCAAAGGGGGTAACGCAAAAAACCCCATGGTGGCGCCGTGCGGCGATTGTACAGATATGCTGATCAAGCGAATGCCCCCGGAGGGTAAAATCTATATGCTGCCAAACGATGAGGAGCGGCAGGAGCTGCGCGTAAATACAAAAGCGCGGTATATTACCGAAGTAAAGCCCGGCGAAGTCTGGTTGCAAACGATTGAACAGCTCAATGCCAACCATGCGCTTGCGTTACCACCAGCCATGATGGTCGAGCAGCGTCAGGCATTTGATGTGTTGTGCGAAACGATCGCCCGGCATTTGGAGCACGGCACCACCATCGATCCACATTACAAGCTGGAGGAGCTACAGCCGACCCACCGGCTGGCCATTGGCACAAAAACGGCGGACCTGTTGCGCGACGGCCCAAAAATTTCTTCCCCGATGGCGCTGAACCGCTTTTTAAGGCAGGAAATCCAGCGCACTGCCCTGGATCGAGTTCGCACGATCATGGGCAAGGATAGCGATCGCGATTACTCACCGGCCCATATCAAGCAGGTTATCATGGATAAGATCGGGCTGATCCGTTGCAGCGCGGTTCAATTGGACGATGGACAATGGTCAGCAGGGATTGCCTCGGTATCTACGGTGGATAAAGCCAGCACCAGCGCCGAATTAGGCGCGCTAAATAATGCCATGTCGGCACTCGGTACGTCAGGCGTATACCGAGTGCGCAGTATGGAGTTCAGCCCCGCCGCTATTGCTGAGGGCGTAATGCGCACGCCCGATAAATCATCCGTAGAGCGGCTGCTCAAGCGTGCATCCAAACTCACCAAAACCATTGAATTTGGTTTTATACCCTACAATGCGGGACAGCTCTCTACCCGGGACGTGCAGGATGCCACGCAGATTCGCATGACGCGCGAGCTGCTGCCGGGCCTGTTTTCGGGCACGGGCGACCTGGCAAAGCTCCATGTATTTAATGGGACGGGCACCGGCGCCGGGCGCGCTTAGGCAAATTCGCGCTTTATTTCTGAAAAACCGCCGCTATAGTGCGCGCTTCCGCGTCAAAGCGTGCATCAACGTAATGGCGTAACCTGTTAGAATTTAAGGATATCAATCATGGCTGTTCCGAAGCGGAAAACCTCGCCCTCGCGCCGCGGCATGCGTCAATCGCACCTCGCGCTGGAAGGCACCACCATTATCGAAGACAAAACCACCGGCGAACTGAAGCGCCCGCACCACGTCAGCAAAGACGGTTATTACAATGGCCGTAAGGTTACCGACGCGACCCAGAAGGTGAAGCGTTAATTTGCGGGTTGGCCGGCGCACATCTGCCCGGCTGTTTTGTCTTTAGGGGGTTCATGGCACTACCATTACCCATTGCACTCGACGCCATGGGCGGCGATAAGGCGCCAGAATCGGTGATTCAGGGTGCGCGGCTCGTGCTGCGCGATTATCCCGACGCCCGGTTTATTTTCTTTGGCCGCGAATCAGTCATCGGCCCGCTGGTGGCACGCAACCGCCAACTTGCCGCGTGTTCGCAAATCATTCACAGCGATACCGTCATTGCGATGGACGAAAAACCATCCGTTGCGTTGCGCTCGGGCCGCCAGTCGAGCATGCGCCACGCGCTCGACGCGGTCGCGCAGCACAAAGCCTGCGCCATGGTTTCGGCAGGCAATACCGGCGCGCTGATGGCGACCGCCAAATTTGTGCTGAAAACCTTGCCCGGGATTCACCGCCCCGCGATCACGGCCACCGTGCCGTCGCGCAGCAAGAACGTCGTGCTGCTCGATATGGGCGCGAATATCGATTGTACGGCCGACTACCTGGTGCAGTTCGCCATTATGGGCGATGCCTATGCCCGCGCCGTGCTGGGGCTCGACGATCCACGTATTGGATTGCTGAACGTGGGTTCGGAAGAAATGAAAGGCCATGAGGAAGTGAAAGAAGCGCATAAAATCCTGCGCTCTGGCACCATCCCTATTCATTACCATGGGTTTGTGGAGGGCAACGACATCCTCGAAGGCACCACCGATGTCGTGGTCACCGACGGCTTCACAGGCAACATCGCATTGAAAACAGCGGAAGGCGCTTCCCGCCTGATTTACGAAACGCTGAAAAACGCGATCGAGAATTCCTTTACTGCCAAAATTGGCTACCTCTTCGCACGGCCTGCCATTCGTATGGCCTTGCGCCGGTATGACCCGCGTAAACTCAACGGTGCAATCTTGCTCGGGCTCAACGGCATCGCCGTAAAAAGCCATGGCGGGGCCGATGCAAAAAGCTTCGCCAACGCCATTAAAGTCGCCATCAAGCTGGTCGAAAATAACGTCAACGAAAAGATCATCGACGAGCTCGCCCATGTGGTGGATGCCGATCAACCGGAACCGCTGGCGGTTGCCCAGCTATGAGCCTTCGTTCCGTCATCACCGCGACTGGCAGTTATCTGCCAGCCCGCCAGGTCACCAACGATGAACTGGCCAAAACCGTCGATACCAACGACGCCTGGATACGTGAACGCACCGGCATCGTCACCCGCCACATTGCCGCCGAAGGGGAATTCACCTCGCATCTGGCGATAAACGCGGCGCGCGCAGCGCTGGCCAATGCCGGAATCGACCCCAGCGCAATCGACGGAATTGTCGTTGGCACCTCGACGCCCGATTGCTCGATGCCATCGGTAGCAACGAAGGTGCAGGCAGCGCTGGGCAACCCTGGCCCGGCGGTCGATATTGCCGCGGCCTGCACGGGCTTTGTCTCGGCCCTCTCAGTTGCCCATGGTTGGATCCAAACCGGCATCGCCCGCCGTATCCTCGTCATCGGCGCAGAATCGATGAGCAAGATTCTCGATTGGAGCGATCGCAGCACCTGTATTCTGTTTGGTGATGGGGCAGGGGCGGTGATTCTCGAAGGGATCGAGGACGACAAAGCTGAGGGGCGGGGCATCCGTTCGCTGATGCTCGATGCCGCCGGGCAATATGGCGAACTGCTGGGTACGCATGGCGGCACGGCCAGTACGCAAACCGCCGGGCATTTATTCATGCAGGGGCAGGAAGTGTTTCGGCACGGCGTAGAGAAAATGGGGGCGATTGCCGTGGCCGCGCTCGAAAAAGCAGGGCTTAAAAAAGAGCAGGTCGACTGGGTGGTGGCGCATCAGGCCAATGCCCGTATGATCCGCATGATCGCGCGCCAGCTCAGGATTCCGGAGAGCAAATTCGTGATCACCGTCGATCGCCATGCCAATACCTCTGCCGCCTCTATTCCGCTAGCGCTCGATGCGGCCAACCGCGAGGGGAAGCTGGCGAAGGGAAATATTATCGTTATGCCTGCACTTGGTGCTGGACTCACCTGGGGCTGTTGTGTAACCTCGTGGTAATGTTACGTTAATTCGGGTCCAGGAGGAATAGCATGAGCACCAGCACACTCACCCGCGCCGATCTGTCGAACGCCGTTTACCGTGAAATCGGCCTGTCGCTTTCCGAATCGACCCAACTGGTCGACGCCGTATTGGAAGAAATTTCCGCCGCACTGAGCGAGGGGAATTCGGTCAAGTTATCGTCGTTTGGCACATTCAAACTGCGCCGCAAGAAAGAACGCGTCGGCCGCAATCCTAAAACAGGCGTGGAAGTGCCGATTACACCGCGCACTGTCCTGTCATTCAATGCATCGAATATCCTCAAGAACTCGGTGAATCCGAACCACGCGCCTGCGCCGGACGATTCGCTGCTCTAGCATTCTCTCCTCGACCAAAAATAACAATCCCAAAGGGTAAACCATGGCAAGAAACGACCTCTCGCTGTTCGCGGATGACGCGGCCGGCGCCAAAGAAAAATCTCCCAACGCCTTACGCACCATTAGCGAAGCTTCCGAGCTACTCGATATTCCGCAACATGTGCTGCGTTTCTGGGAAACCAAATTCAGCCAGATCAAGCCGCTAAAACGTAACGGCGGCCGCCGTTTCTACCGCCCGCAGGATCTGGAAGTGTTACAACAGATCAAGCATCTGCTTTATACGCAGGGTTACACGATTAAAGGCGCACAAAAAGCGATCAGCGACTTTGTCAGTAGCCGCGGCAAAGATAGTGTGCCGGTTGATCGTTGGGCGCCAGCCAGTTTCCCGCCCGCCCACGGCAATGATAATCTGGCGGATGAATCGCCCGTAACGGCAAGCAGCCAGCCCGAGCCGGACATTCTTTCCGAGATCGCCGAGATTCTGGCGGAGCCGGAACCCAGCCCATTTTCCCACGCCGTACAATCGCCGGTGGATTTGGCAAAACTACGCAACCTGCGGAATGAACTTGCCGCACTTCGCGACGAGCTAGTAGCGAAAACCAGCCGCGCCGCATAAAACACGAAAACTGCTTGCAGTGTATGGCACTGGCCTTTAACAACACCGGCACGTCGGAGCGTAGCGCAGCCCGG
>DITH01000094.1 GCA_002422745.1 Alphaproteobacteria bacterium UBA6189 | reverse complement strand
GAGGGGGGAGTCGGCGTGGCGCGATGCAACGCGTACGCGCTGCACCAGCCGCGGGGCGGGCGCTGCGGGTTCGGCCAGCGCAGCTACAACCTGCTGCAGGCGCTGCTTCTCGCCCATTACTTTGTTGGTATAGGTGTCGTTCTCGTCACCCAGTGCGCCTGCATACATCTGCAGGGCGATGCCGACATTGCCGGTACGGGCCAGGTATTCCTTCAGAATCCGGGTGCCGACACGAATGTTCGACTCCGGATCGAATACCGCCTTTTCGCCGCCGAACTTGGACAGCTTGTCGCCATGGAATTTCGGGATGATCTGCATCAGGCCCTTGGCGCCAACCACGCTTTCAGCGATCGGGTTGAAACGGGACTCGACGGCGATCACGGCCATCACCAGCAGCGGGTCGAGACCGACCTTGGCGCCTTCGGCGTGGGCGATGCGGACGAAGTCCAGCGTCAGTACCTGCGCGACCTTGTAGCGCTTGGCCAGATACTCGGCCAGGGCCACGTGGCGGGCATCTTCAGGCTTGACTACAACTTCTTCCGGCTGCGCCAGTACGCGGGCGGAAATAGCCGTTGCTTCGCTTTGCACGGCGGCAAAGGCGGACTCCATCAAATGGACGCCGTAACGTTCGTGCAAAAGCAGGATCAGGGCAGAGAAACTGGCCAGAAAAACAGCCAGGGTGAGCATCTTGCGGAGCCGCGGCAGCGATTCTGCCGGACGGTCCGTCGGGGATAGTGCTGAAATCGATTTTGCAAACACGCAAAACCTCCTTTCGGTTTTGCGCCCACACATCGAGCGGGGCGCGGCTACTGTGTTACCTCGCTACGGTAACGGGTGTCTCCATTAGGACAGCGTTCAGCCCATGACCACTACAGGTTGTGGGCTACTCAAAAAAACTGGCCAATTCTAGGTGTTCAGGGCAGGCGTCGCAACCCAATCAGAGGGCTTTTTCTGCCTTTGTTTGATCGACTGAACCAGAAAGGGACGCGGAGTTTACCGGCAACCGCTTCCGCGACGCAACAAGAATCATAAATTATTGATTATAAACAAATATTTTCAATGTTTACGATTAAAACCGGTCTTTTCTGAAGAATTGGCTGCAATTTGAGCCGCATTGCAGCGGAGAGTTCACCGGCGCTGCAAAAAATCAATAAATATTAATAAAAACAATAATTTATTAAGATTCCTCGACGGCGGATTGACCCCCAAGCTGACGCGATTCCCAAGCCGCCAATGCAGCCTCATAGTTAGTGAGTGCTTCCCAATAACGGTCGTAAACACAGGGTTCGCAACCGCTTTGGCAGCATTCCCAGGGCTCGGGCGCAGACGGTTTTTCCGGCTTGGGATCAGCACTCATTGAGCCACCGCATCGTTGGGCAAGGGGTGATCCGGAAAGCGGCGGCGGAATTCGGCAGTCAGTATATCAGCGTCTGCAGTCCGCCCAGCTCGCCGCCACTCAACAATGCGCTGTACCCATTTCTCCGGTGCATCGTTCACCAGGTCTTGCCACAGCACCCGCTCCGGCACCGGTGCGGACATCACTGCCGCCGGTGCGGCCACGCGTGGCGCCGGACCTGCTGCGGCGTCGACTGCGGCCGCTGCCGGGGCCGAGCGAAGCATCGGTCGGGCGGCATCACGGGTCGGGGCGACGTTGCGTTCGGCAGCGGCAGACTCTTCGCGCAAGGGTGCTGCCGCGAAGGATGCCGGCGGTTCGGCAGCCGGTTGCACCTTCGCCATCAAGGGCGGGGGCGAATCCGCCGCCACTGGCGCCGGTTGCTCCTGCAGTGCGCCCGTTGGGGTTGGTGGCGGAACCTGCGGTCCCGGCGTCAGCCGGGGCACCTCCGCCTGGCGTGACTGAGCCGCCGGTTCGCTGGCCACTGGTGGGGCGGCGGCTTCGACAGCCGGCGGCGGCAAGTCCGGTTCAACCCGGTCAACGCCCTCCTCGCGCATCATCAGTACGAGAGTGACCGACAGCAAAACAACAGCGGCCAGCGACATCGGCATCTGCCATGCCGACCAGCGCGATTTGCGGCGCGGCCCGGCGCCCACTTCACGGCGTGCGGCGGCACGGATGCGTTCATCAAGGCTGGCCGGCGGCATCTCTTCAGATGCCAGACGGTAATCAGCCGAAAGCTGCGGATCGCGTTCCATATCAGTAGTGCCGGGTTTCAGCGCCATGACTGCATGCCCTCCCGCAGTTTGGCCAGCGCATAACGCAGGCGGCTTTTTGCCGTTTCGCGGTTCACCCCGGTGGCCTCGGCAATTTCCTCGACGCTCATGCCACCTTCCTGCTGCAGCACGAAGGCTTCGCGTTGTTCATCGGGCAGTTTTCCCAGCAGCACCAACAGTTGTGCCGCCTGCGCCCGGGATTCGGCACCCACCGCAGGATCGGTGCTGCGCGGCGCCTCGGGTTCATCCATCCGAGCGGCGTTCTCGACGTCCATCGAAACCGCGTCACTGTCATGGCGCCGGAAGTGATCCATCAGCCGGTTATGCGCAATCCGATATAGATACGTGGTGAACCGGGCCTGTACGGTGTAACCGGCGCGCGCCCGGATCAGGTTCATCCACACATCCTGGAACATTTCTTCGGCCAGCCTGGCGTTGCGGCACTGGCGCAGCAGATAGCGGTAAGTGCCGCCGCGATGCCGCGCATACAGCACATCAAATGCGCTGGCATCGCCATCGCGATAAGCAAGCATCAGCGCTTCATCACTATCGTCAGGGGCTGCGGATTTCACGGGTCGCCAGTATGCAGAAGGCCCTGCAGACCGGCAACCCGGCATCAGCGTGCTGTCCACTACAGAAGCAACTTTGCTGAACTCAACGCGGATCGGGCACAAAACGCGCCGGGAATGGCTGCGGGACAGGATTCGACCGTGCCAGCGAAGGCGCACGAATCACGCCCTGCGCGATCAGGTTGCGCTGACTGTCGTAATAAATGGTGATGATCTCGGCCGGCGTGGCGGTGGCGCGTTCGAATTTGGTATAGGTCACCACCGAAGTTTCGCTGCGGCCGTGGCCGGTACCGAGACGCGCGGATTTCTGGACTGTTGGGGCCGGGGCTTCGGCACGCGAGGTGGCACCGCTTGCATCACGCGCCGGGCCACGATCATCGGCCATCGCTGAAGGCGCAGCAGCCTCTGCTGCGGCATTCCGCGCCACATGCGGCGGCGTGTATTGCACCACCGGTTCCGGCTTTTTGCGGAACACCGCAACTCCGATCACACCGACATGATCAGGACGTCCTGTGCGCGCAGCATAGGAATCAGGCAGCGCGGTGAAATAAAACGCGGCCGTGCGCTCCAGACTTTTGCGCCAGCCCTTTACGCCAAAACCCTGCTGCGGGCCCAACACATAACCGCTGTGCTGCCAGTCGGCAGTATCTCCGGTCACCACATCGACACCATCTACCGAAACCACGGTCAGGATATCGGCCCGCTGCCGGTTGCGCAGGCGGATTTCATACTCGTTGCCGGGGTGCCCGACAACGTAATGCCGTCCTTCGTGGACATGGACCGGCAGCGTGCGGTTCTGCGCGCGGTCGTAAATCACGACATCGGTGATCGTGCCGACGGCTGCGGCGGACGTTGACAGCGTGCCGACGAACAGGCCCGCCGCAAGCAATGAAAGACGTTTCATAAGGGCTCCTCAAGGATGTGCGGAAAACCCGCGACCCTGCTGTAAACGCCGTGCCGGACCGAATGGGGTTAAAGGGAAGAGCCGTTGTGGCACCCGGGTCGCGCGTTGTTGATCGGCTTATGTGTGGCACCGCACAGATGAGGCCCGAAACTCGCCTAATAATTACCATCGTTCGGCGAGGGTCGCGTCATTGAGGGCTATTACGGGTTTCTTTCTGCCGTAATCCAGACTCACGCTGAAGGTTCAATGGATGCAGCTCCCCCTCCGGACTGGAGGTCAGTTATTGCGGAAAGAGGCCATGCTGCAAACAGAAAATAACCCGGTTGTTGCCGACGCAACCACCGAAGTGCAGCGCCAGCAGTCCCTGCTCAAGGCGGGCGCCCTGCAGTATGCGATCCTCACCAGCGCTCATTTCTCGATCATCGCCACCGACGAAAAAGGCATCATCC
>DITH01000118.1 GCA_002422745.1 Alphaproteobacteria bacterium UBA6189 | reverse complement strand
AACACCACCATCATCGACGGTGCCGGTCAGCAGACCGATATCGAAGCCCGCGTTGCGCAGATCCGCAAGCAGGTTGAAGACACCACCTCCGACTACGACAAAGAGAAGCTGCAGGAACGTCTCGCCAAACTCTCGGGCGGTGTTGCCGTACTGAAAGTGGGCGGCGCGTCGGAAGTGGAAGTGAAAGAGCGTAAAGACCGCGTCGACGACGCACTGCACGCTACCCGTGCTGCAGTGGAAGAAGGTATTGTGCCCGGCGGCGGCGTGACCCTGCTGTACGCAAGCCGCGTGCTGGAGAAGCTCAAAGTCGTGAACGACGATGAGCGCGCCGGTGTCAACATCATCAAACGTGCGCTGCAGTCGCCGATCCGCCAGATCGTCGAGAACGCGGGCCTCGATGGTGCCGTGGTTGCGGGCAAGCTGCTGGAAAGCGACGATACCGATTTCGGTTTCGATGCCCAGACGCTTGAATACACCGACATGATCAAAGCCGGTATCATCGATCCGACCAAAGTCGTGCGCACTGCCCTGCAGGACGCGGCGAGCGTGGCCGGTTTGATGATCACCACCGAAGCCCTCGTGGCCGACGAGCCGGAAGATTCCAAGCCGGCTGCTGCTGGCGGCATGGGCGGTATGGGTGGCATGNNATGGGCGGTATGGACTTCTAATCGCCTCATCCCCTGCCCGAAGCAACGCCTGTTGCATTCGGCAGAACACTATGACCCGAAAGGCTGCGGAGCAATCCGCAGCCTTTCTTTTTTGCCGCCGCATCTTTCCCTTCGGCATGTACGGATGCACGCCTTCGCGGGCATGCGGCGGGATAGTTCGTCTATCCGCAATGGCTAAGGGCAAAAGGGAAGGGCTGCTTAGTCGCGCGTTTTTTCCGATTCACGAATCATCGGATTCTCTACCTGCTCGAATTCACCCTCGATCACGGTGATATCGGCCGGGCTTTCTTCCATCGGCACGCCAGGGCGCGGGTTGAGAATACCCTTGCTGGTAAGAAATTGCCGCGCCGCATAGACCAGAATGGCAATCCCCCCCACAATCATCAGAATGGCAACGATGGTCACCGAAGCCCATAGCGCTATGCCAAGCATCAAAATCGTGCCGAACAGCACCAGGATACGGCGTAAAATACCAGCCATACTACGTTACCCCTCCCCGCCGAAGGAGCGCACCAGCGACCCGGCGATCATGTACCAGCCATCGACCAGCACGAAAAAGACGATTTTGAACGGCAGCGAAATCACTACCGGCGGCAGCATCATCATCCCCATCGCCATCAGGATACTGGCTACCACCATGTCGATAATGAGGAACGGCACGAAAATCAGGAATCCGATTTCAAAGGCGCGTTTCAATTCGCTAATCATGAAGGCGGGAATTAATACCTGATAGGGGGTATCCTCAGGTGCCTCCACCTTGGTATCCTGCATATCCATGAACAGGCGCAAATCTTTCTCGCGCACATGGGCCATCATGAATTCATGAAACGGCTCGGCGGCCAGGCGAACCCCTTCCTGCTCGTCGACCTGCTCCTCGATCCAGGGTTTGATACCGTTATCGTAGGAAGCCTGGAATGTGGGTGCCATTATGAAAAAGGTAAGAAACATCGCCAGCGCCACCAGCACCTGGTTGGGCGGGGTATTCTGTGTGCCGATCGCCGAGCGTACGAACGATAAAACGATCACCACCCGCAAGAACGACGTCATCATCATCAGGATGGAGGGCGCAAGGCTGATGATGGTGACGAGCACCACCATCTGGATGATGCGTGCAGTGGGGCTGCCGTCGCCCGCGTCGATGGAGATACTCTGCGCCAGCGCCAGTTGCGGCAGCAGACTGGCCAGCGAGAACAGGCTTAAGGATGCAAATAATTTACGCATGCGGCTCCTTCGGCTCGGTCAATTTGTCAATGACGGTTACGGTATCGCCCGCCACAATGAGCAGGTATTCGCGAGCATCCGCACGCGCCAATACAAGCTTGCGCCGCGGGTCGAGATACATCACATCCACCACCTGCAGGCGCCCCGCCTGCCCCGTAGCGCCCCGCAGCCGTTTGTCGAGCCCGAAATGGCGCATGCCATACGCAATCACCCAGATCAACCCGACCACAAAGGCCAGTGACAGGGCAAAACGACTGTAATCCACCATTTCCATTATTTTTTGTCCTCCGGCGTACGGTAAGCCCTGCTGGCTTTTTGCCGCTGCGTGGTAGCGGCGATTTCATCGGCCACTTTTTCGCGGGCTTCGAGCATGTGCGCCTGCAAACTATCGAGCGCGATGCGCAGTTCCTCCAGCCGTGGTAGAAAGTGCTGCACGGCGTCGGAACGCAAATCGGTCATGCGGGCGCATAATTCTTCTACTTGCGTATTCAGATCACCCAGCGCTACCAACTCGCCCGCTTCCAGCCGCTCGGTCGCATGCTCAATATACTGGCGGATATCGGCATAGAGGCCTTCAGCCAGCGTTTCCGGGGTGGGTTGATCGATCATGCTTATTCTTTCAGGCTACGTTGTTTCGCACCGGCATTAGCCTGATACACATAGGCAAGGATTTCGGCAACCGCTGCGAACGCTTCGAGCGGAATCGCTGAATCCACCTCGACCAGTGAAAGAATTTCCACCAGCTCCGCATCCTCGCGCACCTTAATGCCGCGATCGAACGCTACCTGCAAAATCTGCTCGGCAATGGCGCCTTTACCACTGGCAACCACACGTGGCGCATCATCCTCCGCGCGGTCGTAACTTAATGCCACGGCTTTTTGCACGACAGGCGGCTCGCCTGCTTTCGGTGTGACGGGCGTATCGGTGATATCGATCGTGGGGTCGTGCGGCGGCGTGCGATCTACCATCAGCGTGTATCCGTGGGTGGGCCATCGAGATGCGAGAAATCGAACTCCGCATCCATGAAATCATCTGCAGGATCCCCGGAACCGGCGGCGGCAATATTCTCTGCCATCACTTTGTCGTAGATTTCTTTACGCAGCACGTTGGCATCCGGCGGAAAAACAAACCCCAGCTTAACGGTCTTGCCGCGTACTTCGACAACCGTAAGCTCGATGGAGTTATTAATGACGATCGACTCGCCAATTTTGCGGGACAAATAAAGCATAAGACCTACTGGTGCTGCGATGACCTACTTGGTACTCATCCACATACCATAACGGGCACACCCCCTCCAGTATTTATTTTTGTTGCGCACTAGGCATAAATTGCCTATAATGAACTTAATTGGAGGGAAGCCCACTTCCCCCAGGGCGAGCGCTCGGCAAGCACCATGTAGGTAATTTGGCATCTTCCTTGCATTTTATACGGAAACACTCCGTGCAAGGAAGCATCCGCTCCGAAGGAAGGAACATTCAGATGGCGAGTCCGGCTACCCCTCCATTGATGAAAATGATGGAAACGCACATGCGTTACCTCACCCAGCGTCAATCGGTGCTGGCGCAGAATGTCGCGAACCTCGATACGCCCGGCTATAAAGGCCAGGATCTCAAAAAAGTGAATTTTAGCGACCTCGCCTCGGCGGAAGGCCAACGCCTTTCGATGCGCACCACCTCGGGCAAACATCTGGCCAGTAATAACGGCAGCGGCATTTTCGCCCGCGCCGAAAATCGCGATGGGTTCGAAGTGACCCCCACCGGCAACAGCGTATCGCTTGAACAGGAAATGGCCAAAATTTCGGAAACCGGTTCGAACTACCAATTAACGAGCTCGATGTACCGCAAATTTACCCAGATGTACCGTTCCGCTCTCGGCAATCGTTAGGAGTTAACCCATGGATTTAATGGATACGATGCAAATCTCGGCCTCCGGCATGCAGGCGCAGTCGCAGCGGCTTAAAATCGTCGCGCAGAACGTGGCCAATGCCGAAGCAGTCGGCAGCCGCAATGGCAGTCAGCCCTATCGCCGACAGACGGTCAGCTTCAAAGACGAGCTCGACCGCGAAACCGGGGCCACATTGGTGAAAGTGAACAAAATCGGCACCGATAACAGCGACTTCAGCCTGCGTTACGAACCCAGCCACCCGATGGCCGATCCGGAAGGATACGTCTTGTATCCGAACGTGAATACGATCATGGAAATGATGGATATGCGCGAGGCACGCCGAGGCTATGAGGCCAACCTCAACGTAATTGAATCCTCCAAGGCAATGCTGACCCAGACGATCAGCCTGCTGCGCTAAAACCGATAGTCTAACAGGGAGACGACCATGGCCGATATTCGATTTGCCCAAGCTGCCGGTGCTTACGGCTCGGCGCTAAAAGCGGCGGAAAATATTCTGGCGAAAGTTCAGGCCGCGGGCGTACCGACCGGGCTGGAGGAAACCAGCGCCACTGAAAGCCCCTTCATGAACATGGTCGGCAAGGCGCTCGAATCGGCCGCCGCCACCGGCTATAAAAGCGAGGAAGTCAGCACCCGCGCCTTGATGGGAAAGGCCGACGTGGCCGACGTGGTAACCGCGATCACCAATGCAGAAAACGCCCTGAACACGGTCGTTGCCGTGCGCGATCGGATGATCACCGCCTACCAGGACATTATCAAAATGCCGATTTAGTGCCTTGTGCCGAGTGCCTGGCCTCGCTAGCATGCACCGGATACGTACGTTTGATTCACTACAGGCACGAACACCGGGCACCCTATGGAAGCAGTCGATATCATCAATGTGGTGCGCGATGGCATTAAAGTGCTGATGCTGGTATCCGCCCCCATGATGGCCACCGCATTGGTGGTCGGCCTCACCGTCTCGCTGCTGCAGGCCCTGACCCAGATTCAGGAAATGACCCTCACCTTCGTGCCAAAAATCATTGCCATGTTTGTAGTGATGATGCTGGCTTTCCCTTTCATGCTGCAAGTATTGCATGATTTTACCGATGAACTGTTCGTACGCATCGAAAACATCGAATGAGCGGGGAGGCATAAACCCCGATGACCCTGAACCTGCTCGATTATTTCCTGGTAAGCCAGGTCACCGCCTTCCTGATGATTTTCTGCCGCATCGGCTCGGCGTTAATGGTGCTGCCGGGCTTTGGCGATGTCTATGTGAATGCCCGGGTGCGCCTGTTGTTCGCATTGGCTTTCACCCTGGTACTCACCCCGCTGCTTATCGAGCAGATGCCCCCCGCCCCACCGCAACCGCTGGCGTTGGTCTTTCTCATCGGTGGAGAAATCCTGATCGGCGTGTTCATCGGCCTTATCGCGCGGGTGATGCTCTCGGCCCTGCATGTGGCGGGCACCATTATCGCCATGCAATCCGCCCTCGCCGTCGCGGCCATTTTCGATCCCTCTTCCGGTGGACAATCGCCGGTTATCAGCAATATCCTTACCCTCACCGCCATCACGCTGTTTTTCTCACTCAACCTGCACCATCTGGTGCTGGCGGCGCTGGCGCAAAGTTACGACGTATTCCCCGCCGCGCAGTTTCCGCGGGTGGACGACATGAACCTGCTATATACCCGCCTGATGGCCGATAGCTTCACCCTCGGCGTGATGCTGGCCGCCCCGCATATCATCTTTTCGCTGCTGTTCTACCTGGCCGGCGGCTTGATGACCCGGCTAATGCCCAACTTCCAGGTATTTTTCGTGATGATGCCGCCGCAGATTATGATCGCCCTCATCCTATTGATTCTGGGTCTGCCGCTGATGATGGAAATCTTTCTCGATTTCATGCAGGAACAACTTCTTAACTTCGTGCGAGTGAACTGATGGCCGAGCAGGAAGATGATGCGTCAAAAACGGAAGAGCCTTCCCAAAAGAAGCTCGACGAAGCGCGCAAGAAGGGTCAGCTCGTCTCCAGCCGCGAGATCAATCATTTCTTCATGATCCTCGCCCTCACCTTTTTCGTAATGGTGGCGGCCCCCTTCTCAGCAAAATACGGCCTTGAAACCCTGAGCCCGTATATCGTGAAGCCGGAGAGCATTCCCCTCAACGCCGCTGGTTTCAACGATGTCGCGCGCCATGTCGTACTTGGCGCCCTCGCGGTGCTTGCCTTTCCGTTTGCGCTGACGCTGCTGGCCGCGTTCGCCCCGGCAGTGGTCCAGCGCAAATGGGTGTTTGCCGTCGAACAGATCAAGCCCAAGCCTGAAAAAATATCGCCGCTTGCCGGCATCAAACGCATCTTCGGCATGAAAGCCATCGTCGAATTTCTAAAAAACATGCTAAAAGTGACGGCGGTGGGTGTCATTGCCGTGATGATCGTGATGCCCTACCGGTTCCAGTTGGCCGGCAGCATGCAGGGTCAGAAATTCGAGATGCTCAACTTCGCTCAGGAAGTGGCAGGCCAATTGCTGATCGCCGTCTGCGCGATGCTGTTTTTGCTCTCCATTTTCGATTATTTCTACCAGCGCCACACCTTCCTCAAACAAATGCGCATGACCAAGCAGGAGGTAAAAGACGAGTACAAGCAGCAGGAAGGCGATCCACACGTCAAGGGCAAGCTGCGCCAGATCCGCCGCGAGAAAGCCAAAAAACGGATGATGGCCGCCGTGCCCACCGCCGACGTGGTGATCACCAACCCGACCCACTATTCGGTCGCGCTGAAATACGACCCCAAAACTATGCCCGCACCAAAGGTAGTGGCCATGGGGGTCGATGCGGTGGCCTTGCGCATCCGTGAACTGGCCGAGAAAAACAAGATTCCCGTACTGCGTAATCCGCCGCTGGCACGCGTTCTCTACGACACCGCCGAGATTGACGAGGAAATTCCCGTCGAGCATTACCAGGCCGTCGCCAAGGTGATTGGCTATGTCTACAAGCTCAAAGGTAAAAAGCTCGATGCGCCGGGCGGCAAACCCACGCTGCATATGCCGGGCAAAAAGAAATAACCCCACCGACTGCGTGTTCAACGCCACAATCCGCCATTACTGGGGGGGTGCACGCCCGTATGCACCGACAATTCGCTTGCGCCTTGGATGCAACTGCTTACCATCCGGTCATGCGATTCAATGAAACGGAATATGTAAGCCCCGGGCAGATGGATTTTGTGCCCCGCGAACGGCGTAACCAGGTCTGGAACCTGGTGGTTGCGTTCAGCGTTGTCATTGCCGTGATTTTCGTGCTCGCCTTTGCGCCAGAGACCTTAGGCGGACGCTCGTTCAGCGCCTTTGTGTCGATGGCCGTGGTCGGCGTATTGTGCTTCTATGTGATTTACCGCAAACAGCAGAATCTCGATCTGGTGATGGCCACCGAATACCAGAACATGTTGTTTGCCCAGGCGGCGGCGCTGGGCTCCAGCTTCTGCCTGTTCGTGCGGCGCGACGGCACCATCGTCTATGCCGATGGCGGGCTACGGCGTATATTTCCGCGTTTCAACTATGGCGATGCGCAGGCACTTGAAGGCGTGTTCGAGGAAGGCCATGTCAAACGCGCCGACCGCGAACGCATTATGGGCGCGATTTACAGCAGCTCGAATGACCGGCTGGTATTTCCCATCACCACCGCGACAGGCGAAGTGCAGGAATACGTGCTGACGGTCGACCCGCTCCGCCGCCCCGGCGGGTTCTCCGTCATCCGCGGCCGCGAATACCGCGACCAACGGGCCGGGTTGCAATTGATGCCCGACGTGTTGCGCACTACCTCCGCCGACAAGCTCGACCAACTGTTGAGCAACAGCCCGGCAGGCCTCTACGTGACCGACAATTTCGGGCGGATCGAATATACCAATCCCGCCTTTGACATCATGATGGGCTACCAGCCCGGCGAACTGCTCGAAGCACGCATTGCCATCCACCGGCTCTTTTACCAACTCAACCAGCAACCCGTACCCGACGACTATACACTCGGCGAATACCACGGCATGGCACTCATGCAAAAAAAACAAGGGCTGTTGCTCGATGTGATGCTCGATCAGGCCGTCATGCGCGATGCGGACGGCAAATTACTGGGCGCCACCGGCACGGTGCGGCCTCAGTCACCGACCGTAGGATAACCCATGCCGAGTATCTTCAGCGCCAGCAAAGCCACCGGGCTCGATATCAACCAGTTTATCGAATTATCGCCCATACCTATTCTGCGCGTCGCGCAGGATGGCGAAATCATCGAAGCCAATGGGGCATTCCGCCAGCTGATGCAGGGAACCGTGCCGGAAGACCGCTCGGTACAGCTGATCGAATTTGTCGACAAGGAAGACCGCCCGCGCCTCACCGATGCGCTCGCGCGTCTCTGGGCTAACGAAGCGATTCCACCACTTTCCCTGACCCTGCGACTGACCAACGGCGAAATCCTCAATGCCTTCACCTACATGACCCTCATGCATCTCGAGGGTCACCCGCCGGTAGCCATGCTGCATCTGTTCGACCAGACCGAGCAGAAAAACCTCGAAATGCGCTTCGCCCATAGCCAGAAAATGCAGGCTATCGGCCAGCTGGCGGGCGGTGTCGCGCATGATTTCAATAACTTGCTGACGGCGATGATCGGTTTTTGCGACCTGCTGCTCATGCGCCACCCGGCGGGCGATCCCAGCTTCGCCGACATTATGCAAATCAAGCAGAATGCCAACCGCGCAGCCAACCTAGTGCGTCAGCTTCTTGCCTTCTCGCGTCGGCAGACGCTGCAACCCAAAACCATCGATTTGACCGATGTGCTGGCCGAGCTTTCTAACCTGATCCGCCGCCTGATCGGCGAAAACATTCAGATGAAAATGGTGCATGGCCGCGATCTGGGCATGGTGAAGGCCGACCAGGGGCAGCTCGAGCAGGTGATCATCAACCTCGCTGTTAACGCACGCGACGCCATGAAAGACGGCGGCACGCTGACCATTAAAACCAGTAATGTCATTATCCAGTCACTCGACGATCTGCCCGACGAACTCCTCGCGCCGGAAGATGAAACCATTGCCCCCGGCAAATACGTGCTGGTCGAGATCGACGATACCGGCACCGGCATTAAACCGGAAATCCTGAAGAATATTTTTGAACCGTTTTTCTCGACCAAAGAAGTCGGCTCAGGCACCGGGCTTGGTCTTTCCACCTGCTACGGCATCGTCAAACAATCGGGCGGTTATATCTATGTACGCTCGCAAATCGGCGTCGGCACCAGTTTCTGCCTATACCTCAAGCATTTCGAGCCGGAACTGAAAGCCGTCACGATCGAGCCGAGCGAGGAAAAAACCGCGGCCGATCTTACCGGTGCCGCCACCATCCTGCTGGTGGAGGACGAAACCCCCGTGCGCATTTTCGCCGCCCGCGCGCTGCGCAATAAAGGCTACGAGGTGCTGGAGGCAGATTCCGGCGAGTCCGCGCTCGAGGTCTTCCGTGACTATACCGACCACATTGATATCATCATTTCCGACGTGGTGATGCCCGGTATTAACGGCCCGAAAATGGTCAACCAGCTCTATGCCGATTTTGCTGAACGCATGAAGGATATTCAGGTCGTCTTCATCTCCGGTTACGCAGAGGACGCCTTCGTCGATAGCTTCGGCGAGGAGCGGCAGTTCAACTTCCTGCCCAAGCCATTTACGCTGAAGCAACTGGCCGGCAAAGTGAAGGATGTGCTCGACGCGGCGCGTGATTAACGCGGTTACGCTTGTACCCACGCCCATTACTGATAGAATAAACGCATGTTATATTCCCGTCAGGCCTTCTCGCTCGTCGAACTCGCCATCGTCCTGGTGATTCTCGGCCTGTTGGTAGGCGGTATTCTGGCCGGGCGCAGCCTGATTCGCGCGAGTGAACTGCGTGCGATTCCGCAGGAATTAAACCGTTACAACACTGCTATCCATGCCTTTCGCGATAGGTATTTTGGTTTGCCGGGTGATATTACCAACGCCACCAAATTCTGGGGCACGGATGCGAATTGCCCCGGCGATTTCTCGACGCCTTCCACCGGCAGTGCGACCTGCGACGGCAGTGGCAACGGACGCATCGAAGGTAACACGGAAACCTTTCGCGCCTGGCAGCATCTGGCCAATGCCGGGCTGATCAAAGGGCAGTATACCGGCGTTAACGGCCATGCATCGCTCACCAATTTCGGCATTGCCGGACAGAATATCCCAACATCGAAAGCCAGCAGTGATTGCGGGTATGGCATTTTTTACGTCGGCCCGCGCGACAGCAGCGCCACCGGTTTCTTTGAAGGCAATTACGGCAACCCCCTGCGCTTCGGCGCAGGTCAGGGGATCGATGGAGGCAATGGCCGCCTGCTCGGGCATGAAGCCTGGAACGTTGACACCAAAATGGATGACGGCATGCCCGGCAAAGGCAAGCTACGGGTGGGGCCGTTTAATTCCCGCCCCGAATGCAGCGATGGTAACGACGCGGCCACGGCAGGCTATCAGCTCACCAGCACCGTGCGCCAATGCCACCTGCTCTATATCATCGGCTATTAACCATCCCCAGCCCTGAAACTGGCCTTGCGCGAGGCTGAGTGCGGGTGTAGAACGGGGCTCGAACGTAAACGAGGAGCACCCGATGGCCAAGGCAGCAGCAGCAACGAACACCGTATCCCCCGAGAAAAAGAAAGCCCTGGAATCGGCGCTGGCGCAGATTGAAAAAACCTTCGGCAAGGGCTCGATCATGAAGCTCGGTGCGCAGGATAGAATGGTGGTGGAAGCCATCTCGACCGGCTCCCTGGGCCTCGACATCGCGCTTGGCGTTGGCGGCATCCCGAAAGGCCGCGTGATCGAAATTTATGGGCCGGAAAGCTCGGGTAAAACCACCCTCACCCTGCATTGCATTGCCGAATGCCAGAAGGCTGGCGGCACCTGCGCCTTCATCGATGCCGAACACGCGCTCGACCCCGCCTATGCCAAAAAACTCGGCGTGAATGTCGACGATTTGTTGATCTCGCAGCCCGACACCGGCGAGCAAGGGCTCGAAATCGCCGACACGCTGGTACGCTCCGGCGCGATCGACATGGTGGTAATCGATTCGGTCGCGGCCCTCGTGCCGAAAGTCGAGCTGGAAGGCGAGATGGGCGACGCCACCATGGGCGCACAGGCCCGGCTGATGAGCCAGGCACTGCGCAAACTCACCGCCAATATTTCGCGCACCCAATGTACGGTGATCTTCATCAACCAGATTCGCCAGAAAATCGGTGTCATGTTCGGCAACCCCGAAACCACCACCGGCGGCAACGCATTGAAATTCTATGCCTCCGTGCGGATGGATATTCGCCGCATCGGCGCGCTGAAGGACAAAGAAGAAACCGTCGGCAACCTCACCCGCGTGAAGGTGGTAAAAAACAAAGTATCGCCGCCGTTCAAAACGGTGGAATTCGATATTCTCTACGGCCAGGGCATCTCGAAAGAGGGCGAATTGCTCGATATGGGCATCAAGGCCGGCGTGGTCGACAAATCCGGCAGTTGGTTCAGTTACAACGAAAATCGCATCGGCCAGGGTAAAGAAAACGCCCGCCAGTTCCTGAAGGACAACCCCAAAGCTGCCGCCGAGATTGAAGCCGCGATTCGCGCCAAGGCTATTAAGTTGGCCGCAGCGCTGGAAGGCAACCCGGCGGAATATGCCGAGGAAGCCAAAGGCCAGGATGTGGAACCCGCCGACGCGGCGTAACGTAGTGACATTTCCCTTGCCGCGTAAGCGCGTGGAAGCTATGAATTTCTCCCATTTTCGATGAGAGATGCATGCCTTCCGTAACCGACGTCCGCACCCAGTTTTTGGATTATTTCGCGAGCAAGGGCCATCAGGCCCTGCCTTCGTCGTCGCTGGTGCCGCATAACGACCCCACCCTGATGTTTGCCAATGCGGGCATGAACCAGTTCAA
>DITH01000119.1 GCA_002422745.1 Alphaproteobacteria bacterium UBA6189 | reverse complement strand
CATGGCGACGAGGTCGATGCCGACGGTGCGGTGGTTACCCAATTCGATAGCGAGTTTCAGTTTGGTGCCCACGCCATCGGTGGTCGAGACAAGTAGCGGGTCGGTAAACCCAGCGGCTTTGAGATCGAATACGGCACCGAAGCCGCCCAATCCGCCGACGACGCCGGGGCGCATGGTGGCTTTGGCGTGCGGCTTGATCGCGTCGACCAGGCGGTTGCCGGCTTCGATATCGACCCCGGCCTGCTTATATCGTTGATTGCTTGAATGCGTCACTTCTTGTACCCTTGCTGGTGAGATGACCTTTACGCAACCACAGCGCATTTGGCAAATACTGATCCTTGCCGTTCTGCTCCTGACGGCGCTGCCAGCCCAGGCGGCGATACAGGAAATCCGCGTGCTGGCGACAGGGGTGAATCGTTCGAGCAGCAAGGCGGCTGAGATTGCGCTGGAATATGCCAAGCTGCGCGCCGTGTATTTAATGGCCCGTAAGATGCAGGTGCCCGATGCCAGCCAAAAAGTGGCGAAACTGACGGAGGAGCAACTGCGCGAGATTATACGCGGTGCAAGCGTCCTGCAAACCCGCCGCGAGGGTGAGATCACCTATGCCGATGTGACGGTCAGCGTGCTGGAGGAGCCGTTGCGGCGTGCCATGGGGCTTGAGCCGGTGGAAGCCAGCAAAGTGAATGCGCTGACGACGGCACGGGGTATCCTGCTGCTGCCGGTGTATGTCGGCAAAGACCGACCCTATTTATGGGAGAAGGAAAACCCGATGCATGCGCCGGTGCGCACCCAGGTGATGCGACAGGCGCGCGGCTCGGTATTGATGCCGGCCGGCGATTTCGACGACCGGCGGCTGGTCGGTTACGACAATGCCCTGGAAGTAACGTCGGAGGAATTAAGCCCCATGTTCGCCCGCTACGGGGTGGATGAGATCGTTGTCGCCGTGGTGACGCTGAGTAAGCCCGGCACACTCGACCCCAGCAGTATATTATTGCGCCGCTTGCCGCTGCCGCCCAACGTGTCGCGTGTCGAGGAGGTGTTACTTAAACCCGAGAACCCGGCCATGACGCTCGAAGAACGCGCCGAGGATGCCGCCGTCGCCATGGCAGGCGCGGTGACGCAAATTGCCGGTGCCACCTCGCAATTGCAACGCGACGCCCTGGCTGAGGCGCAGCAGATCCGCGTCATGTTCCGCTATGCCACGGCGCGCGACCTGGCTGAAATGCAATCGGCCGTGCGCGATGCGCCCGGCGTTATGCAGCTGAGTATGCCGGCGATCACCCTGCAGGGGATGGAGGGGGTGATGTATCTCTCCGGCCCGGCGGCCGAGGTAAAGAAAGCGATTATGGCCAAAGGATTCATGGTGCGCGACCGGGGCGAGGGCTGGCTGGTTTCCGTGCGCTAGCCGCGTTGAGGCCGCTTGCGCCGCGTGTCGAACTGGCGTAGGTTGCGCCACATGGATCAGGACGCCCCCACCCGCACTACCACTAACCCACCTTTCCCCCGCGCCCGCGCGGCCGCGACCGATGCGGTGGTCATCGAGCCCGCCACCCTTTGGCAGGCGCGTTGGTTCCATCTGGTGATGTGGCTGGCGTTGTTTACGCTGCTGCTGATGTTTCTCGATGCGGTGAAGCCGATCCTGCTGCCGTTCGTGCTCGGTGCGTTGATCGCTTACCTGGTGAACCCGGCGGCCAATAAGCTGGAGCGCAAGGGCTGGCATCGCGGGGTGGCTGCCGCGGTGATTACCACCGGCCTGTTTGCCATGTTGGTGGGTCTGGTGGTGTGGCTTGGCCCGCTGCTATACCATCAGGTGGCGGAATTGTTCGCCAGGGTGCCGGCGCTGATTCGCGAACTGGAAGTCAATTTGCGCGACGATACAGCACCCATTTTTCGCGCAGTAAACGAATTAAACGGTAAGGCGTCTGATACCCCCGGCACACTGGGCGAGCTGATTCAGCGCGGCCTTGCCTCGATGGGTGCGGTGGCGAGCGGGTTGCTGGCCTCGGCCGCCAATGTGCTGAACATTCTTGCCCTGCTGCTGATTACACCCATCGTGTGTTTTTACTTCATCCGCGATTGGACCGGCGTGGTCGATAAACTGAACCACCTGTTGCCGCGCGCCTATGCACCGACCATCCGCGGGCAGATGCACCGCATCAACAATACGCTGGCGGCCTATTTGCGCGGGCAGTTGACGGTGATGATGCTGCTTGCGGTCTTTTACGCGGTGATTTTTTCCATCCTGCAACTGAAATTTGCCATCCTGCTTGGGCTTCTGGCGGGGGTGCTGGTGATTATCCCCTATGTCGGGACGTGGATTTCCATCGCGCTGGGCATGATGGTAGCGTACGGCCAGTTCGGTATCGACACCAGCTTCTGGATTTTACTGAGCGTCTACGGGGTCGGGCAGATTCTCGAATCGCAAGTGCTGACGCCGAAAATCGTCGGCGATAAGGTGGGCGTTCACCCGCTATGGATGCTGTTTGGCATGTTGGCGGGCGGCGTGTTGCTCGGGGTGGTCGGCGTGCTTCTGGCTGTGCCGCTAACGGCCGTGATCAGTGTGCTGGTGAAGTTCATCATCGAGCGCTACCTGGAATCCAGCCTCTACCACGAAAAATAACGATGAGCGGGCCGCAACAGCTGGTGATGCCTTTTGCGCCGGTGACCAGTTACGCGCCGGAAGATTTCGTGCGTGGCGCGGCCAACGATGAGGCGTGCACCCTGGTGTTCGGATGGCCCGACTGGCCCTACTCCATCATGCTGATTTACGGGCCGCATGGCTGCGGCAAAACCCACCTGGCGCATGTCTTCGCGCATCGTACCCGCGCCACCCTCATCGATGCGGCGCGCATTGGCACGGTGCCTGCCGACCAGCTGCTGGCCGGCAACCATTGCTGGGTACTGGACGGGGTGGAGCAAGTGGCCAACGAGGCGGCGCTGGCGCAGCTGATTAACCATGCCCGTGCCCGCGGCGATTACCTGCTGCTGCTGGCGAATGCCCCGGCGGCGCAATTGCCCTTTACCCTGCCGGATTTGCGCTCGCGGCTGGCCATGCTACCGGCGGTCGTGCTTGGCGCACCCGACGATGCGCTGCTGATGGGCATGATGGCGAAAGCCTTCGCCGACCGGCAATTGCGCATTGGGCCGGAGGTGCTTTCCTACGCGGTGGCGCGGCTGGAGCGTTCGTATGCAGCGGTGCAACGTTTTGTGGCGCAGGTTGATGGGTTGTCGCTGGCGCGGGGGCGGGCGGTGACGATTTCGCTGGTGCGGGATGCGCTGATTGATTCGGGACGCGAACCAGCGTAAATTCAGGCCATGACCAGTGAAACAGAGCCTCGCAATTATGATAAGGAAGCGCGCAATAAACGCGACCGGCTGAGCCGCGTGCGGGTGCTGCTGGCCGATCGTGATAATCGCACGGCGACGCTGGTGCACCGGATTTTATTCTCGTTCGGCTTCCGCCAGATTGACCTGGTGACTAGCGGCGAAGACGCGCTGGAGTATCTGCGGCGCAACCCGTATGATTTGATTATTACCGAATGGCAGATGGCGCCGATCAGCGGGCTCGAGCTGGTGAAGGCCATTCGTCAGGCGCGCGACGATAACCGCATCCGCCGTGATATCCCGATCCTGATGCTCACCGCGTTTGCCGATAAAGACCGGGTAGAAGCGGCGCGCGATGCGGGGATCAATGAGTTTATCCTCAAACCCTTTTCGGCCAAGACGGTGTCTAACCGCATTATGCAGGTGATCGATAATCCGCGCGCGTTTGTCGAAGCACCGGGCTATGTCGGTCCGTGCCGCCGCCGACGCGAAGCCATACCGGAGGGGATTTCGGACCGGCGGATTCCGCCCGAACTACGACGGGTGATTGATAAAGAAAACCGAGTGACGGTAACCCCGCCCGACCACTCGCTGCGTGACCAGCTTGGTACGATGCAGGAGCTGCTGACGCCGGAGGTAGTGGCGGCGGCCGATGCCGCCATGCAGATGCGCACGCCGGAAGTGATCGCCTGGGCGCGCGACGATATTGGTGCGCTGCAATCGTCCTACGCCCAGCTACAGTCATCGCCGGCGGATACGGCGGCCCTGCAGGCGCTGCAGGCGGCGGCGCGGTCGATCGTGGCGCAGGCGGAGCAGATGGGCTACGCGCTGGGCGCGCGGATCGGGGCGATGCTGGTGGCGTACCTGCAGGCGCATGCCGCCATCGCTCCCCAACAGCTGACGGTGATTGGCAAACATATCGATGCGGTGGCGGTGATATTTACCCAGCAGATTCGTGATCACGCCCCGGCGGTGGGCGAAGAGCTGGTCGTGTCGCTGCAGAAACTGATCGTTAAACTCGGCTGACGGCAATGGCGTCTAGGCGGAAAGCACACCCTTGGTGGGCGAAGAAGCGCTAGCGCTGCCACGCGCTGGCATGCGTCCGGCCAGGAAGCCGCGCCGTCCGGCCTCGACGGCCAGCTTGAACGCCTGTGCCATGGCAACCGGATCGCGCGCTTCGGCGATGGCGGAATTCAGCAGCACCCCGGCGCAGCCGAGCTCCATGGCAATCGTGGCGTCCGACGGGGTGCCGATCCCCGCATCGACCAGTACCGGCACGGCGGATTGCTCGACAATGCGGCGAATCGCCGCCGGGTCGGTGATGCCAAGGCCTGACCCGATGGGCGCGGCGAGTGGCATAATGGCGACGCAGCCCGCGGCTTCGAGCTCGGCGGCGGCGCTAGCATCGTCGGTGGTGTAGGCCATGATTTCGAACCCTTCCGCGACCAAGATATGAGCGGCGCGAATGGTTTCGGCGACATCGGGCAGCAAGGTCTGTTTATCGCCGATCACTTCAAGCTTCACCAGGTTCCAGCCGCCTAGTTCGCGCGCCAGGCGCAGCGTGCGCACGGCCTCCTCGGCGGTGTAGCAAGCGGCGGTATTGGGCAGGTAGGTGTAGCGCGAGGGGGGAATGACTTCCTGCAGGCGGGTGCCTTCATCGCCCGCCAGGTCGATGCGCCGCAAAGCGACGGTGATAATATCGGCGCCGCTGGCTTCGGTCGCGGCCTGGGCGATATCGAGATTGGCATATTTACCGCTGCCGACCAGCAGGCGCGAGCGGTAACCTTTTCCGGCGAGGATGAAGGGATCGGAAGGGGGGAGCGACGAGGCGTTGCCCGGCGTATCCTTATGCATCGACATCTCAGCCTCCCCCGATGAAGCCGACGATTTCGATGCGGTCGCCATCCTGAATGGGGGTGGCGGCAAAACGATCGCGCGGCACGATGGCGAGGTTGCGCTCGATCGCGACTTTGCGGATATCGAGTCCCAACTGTTGCACTAAATCCTGTACGGTGCGGGCGCCGTCGAGCGTGGTCGTCTCGCCGTTCAGGGTAATTTGCAGCTTCGCGGTGGCTGTGCTAGTCATGCGGTTTATATAGGGTAGGAATATGGCAAAGCCAATCTTCATCTTGAACGGACCGAACCTCAATCTGCTGGGCACGCGCGAGCCGGAAATTTACGGCTCAAGCACGCTGGCGGATATTGAAGCGATGTGCGCCGCCGCCGCAGCGTCGCATGGTGCGGCGATTGATTTTCGCCAGACTAACCACGAGGGCGTATTGATCGACTGGGTGCAGGAAGCACGCGGCGCGGCCTCGGGTATGATCATCAATGCGGGCGGCTATACCCATACGTCGGTGGCGCTGCACGATGCGCTGCGCGCGGTCGATATCCCGATTATCGAGGTGCATCTGAGCGACCCGAAAACGCGCGAGCCGTTTCGCCACCATTCCTACATCGAGCCGGTCGCGCGGCAGAGTATTTGCGGCAAAGGTGCCGCCGGGTATGTCGATGCGCTGACGGCGCTACTGGCCTAGCGAAACCGCGCCAATATCGTTTGCATGCGGTGGTGGTAGGTGTGCTCGGCCAGCACACGGACACGGGCATTGGCGGCCATGCGCGTCGCGGCGGCCGGGTTGGCCAGCAGGCGCTGCTGCTGCGCGGTTAATTCTTCGATCGTGCGGAAGGTGGCGATCTCGGTGTCGGGATCGAACAGCTGGTCGATCCCCGGCAGGTGCTCGACCAGTTGCGGTACGCCGTAGCCGGCCGCTTCAAACGTACGCATATTGGTGCCGCCCTGCACGATCGCCGCATGAATATTAAGCGATAGGCGGTAGCGCGCATACAGCGCCTGCATGGCGGCCACCGGCACGGCCGGATGTATGCGCAACGGGTGGCGGCGAAAGAGCGGATGGCTGAGGAAATAATTGCCATGCACATGGCAGTCGAGCCCGGCGGCGAACATAGACTCGAGCCATGCGTCGCGTTTGGGATCGTGATTGGCGATAAACCCCATGGCGCGGTCGGCCGTGCAGGATGCGGGGCCCGGACAGTGGATATGTGGCGCCATGGCAAAGGGGAGGATGCCCGCGATATGGTGCGCCGGGGCGCGGGTTTTTAACACGTCCATATTGCCGGGGTCGGAGAGGAACAGATGCCCCACGCCGGCGGCGAGCTGCGGATCGATCCGCGCACCGTCGACCAGCCAGCAGACTTTTTTATGGCTATCGGCTATCGCCTGCATCAGGCCGGTAGGCTGCAGGAAAAGAACCATATCGTAAGGGGTGGTTTCCAGATGGCGGTAGAGCCGATCGTACCAATGGCGTTTGGCGACGCGGCCCCAACTGTCGCGTAGCTGGACCGGGCGTACCGGCAGGTAGGTCACCTGCTCTGGCCCCGCGATATCGCGCAGGGCGGCATGCACATAATCGGCCAGTCCGCCGCGCCAGGGTTTTGCTATGAGCGCAATATGCATCATTGGCTTATTTAGCGGGCGGTGCGCGATGCTGTAAAGCGCGTTTGCGGCGGGGCGGCTTCATGCTATGGCAGGAGGATGGAACCGCTGACGCCCGATATGCTCCTTGCCGCCTATGCGAACGGCTATTTCCCGATGGCGCTGGAGCATGACGATCCGGAACTTTACTGGTTTAACCCGGCCGAGCGCGGGGTGCTGCCGCTGGAGCGATTTAACATTCCGCGCGGGCTGAAACGGGTGCTGAAAAACCACCGCTTCACGCTCACGGTGGACACGGCGTTCGAGACGGTGGTGCGCGCCTGCGGTACCCTTACCAAAGATCGCCAGGAAACCTGGATCAACGAAGAAATCGTCCGCCTCTATACGGGCCTGTTTGAGATCGGCCATGCGCATGCGGTGGAGGTGTGGCAAGAGGAAACGCTGGTAGGCGGGCTGTACGGCGTGTCGCTGGGCGGCGCGTTTTTTGGCGAGAGTATGTTCAGCCGCGTGCCGGAAGCCAGCAAGATAGCGCTGGTGACACTGGTGGAGATTTTGCGCGAAGCGGGTTACCTGTTGCTCGACACGCAGTATGTGAATGAGCACTTAAAGCAATTCGGCGTCGAGGCCTGGCGCAAACAGCGCTACATGACAAAGTTGGAAAAAGCCTTGAGCGCTTCACCCAACCCGAGCAGTTTTTTCTCGACCGTGTCGGTGCGCAAGGGGCTTGCTTCAGCATCAAGCGCCAGATGCACCTGACCATCGTGCCAGGTGAGCTTGGCATGGTGCAGATTGCCTGCTTTGCCGCCGGAAAGCTGATAGGCCAGCCCGGCCGCCAGCCCGACGCACCGGGCATATTGGCGCTCGCGCTCGTCGAGCAGTTTCAGCTCGTCGCGGCCGTTTTTCCATTTGGTCTGGTAACGGTGGAATAAAGCGAGGGCGAGCATGATCCGCTCGGGATGGTCGATGCCTTTGAGCGAGGATTGAATGATGCGGTGATACGCCCAGTTGGCGCGGAAATTCGGGTCGATCGACCAGGCCAGCTCCGACAGGATGCACAAGGCGCGGCGAATGCGCTGCCAGGGCAGGGGCTCGCTGGCGAAAAGCGGGCTCATCCACTGGAAAAGCTCCTTGCCGTAATGTCCGGCACGGCCGATCAACGCGGCAAGGTCGGCCGCACTGGCGATAAGCGCGTCTTCCCCCTGAAGCTTGGGTTCGAGCAGATCGTAGAAGAAGCCCTCACGGATGCCGCTGACCGAGAACATCACTTCCGGTGCGCCGGTTTGCTGCAGCAATTGTTGCAGCATAATAGCGGTGGGAATAAGGGTCGGCGCGCGCTTTTCCGAGATACCCGGCAAAGTTGCTATATCGCTCGGTTTCATGGCCAGTAGCTTGTCGATCAGCTGGCTAATGCTGCGGCGGCTCATGCAGTATTCGTGCACAATATCGAGCGGGTAATGGGTTTTTTTCATGTGCAGTTTGGCTAGAGCGCGAAACCCGCCGCCGACCGCATACAGGCACGAGGCGTGCGAGGCATTGAGCCAGTCGATTTGCTGCAGCTCGTCGCGCACCATTTTTTCCATCGCGCCGAGTTTGCCATCGGTGGCATCGAGCACGCGTAGCGAACCGATGCGCAGACTGGCCGTCTGGCCGATGCGGGTGCGCTCGATGGTCGCCAGCTCAAGGCTACCGCCGCCGAGATCGACCGAGATACCCATCGGCTCATGGAAGGAGGCGAGAATGCCTTTAGCCGCCAGCTCGGCCTCGCGCTCGCCGCTGATGACCTTGACCTTTACGCCGTGCGTCGCCTCGATGCGGGCGACGAACTCGCTGCCATTTTCGGCGTCGCGCACTGCGGCGGTGGCGATCAGGTCGAGGCTGGCGACCTGCAGCCGCTGCGCCATGACGAGAAAGCGGGCAATCGCCGTTTCGGCCTGCACTACCCCCGCCGGATTAAGGCGACCGCTGGTGGCCAGCCCCTTGCCCAGGGCGCACATGTATTTTTCGTTGAAGATAGGCAACGGCACGCGCTTGAGCCCGTGATAGACCACCATGCGTACCGAGTTCGAGCCGATATCGATAATGGCGATCAGGCCTTTGGGGTGGTCAGCGGTGGGGATGTTATAGGTGATGGGCATGCGGTTACTTCAAAGGGGGGAACAGATGCACTCAGGAGCGCTTTTTCTTTTTGGGCGGTGTTTCGGGTTCGGCCGGTGCAGCGGCTAATTGCTGCAAGGCGCGGCCACGGCCGGAAAGCGACGGGTTGGTCATGAAATAATCATGCGCCGCAAAGCTTTCGGGGTCTTGGGTCATGCGCGAATAGCTGCCATCGGGATGCAGCTGCCAGCTTTGCCGTTCGTCTTTCAGGTTGGCGACCATAATCTGGTCGAGCACCTGCCGGTGCACGGTGACGTTCTCGATCGGTACGGCGACTTCGACGCGGCGGTCCATGTTGCGGCCCATCCAGTCGGCCGAGCTGATGAAGATTTTGGCCGTGCGCGAAGGTAACGGCTGGGCGTTGCCGAAACAATAGATGCGCGCATGTTCGAGGAAGCGGCCGACCAGGCTTTTGACCCGAATATTCTCGGAAAAACCGGCGATACCGGGTTTGAGCGCGCACACGCCACGCACGACGAGGTCGATCTGTACCCCAGCCTGGCTGGCGGCATACAGTGCGTCGATAATCGGTTCATCGACCAGCGCATTCATTTTGGCCCAGATGGCGGCCGGCTTGCCGGCGCGGGCCAGCTCGGCCTCGGCGGCGATGTGGCGCAGCAGGGTTTTGCGCAGGTTCAACGGCGCCACGATCAGCTTTTTGAACTTGCTCGGTTTGGCATACCCCGTGATGTAGTTGAACACGTAGTTGGCATCCTGGCACAGGGCAGGGTCGGTGGTGAAGAAGGACAGGTCGGTATAGATTTTGGCGGTGGCGGGGTGGTAGTTGCCGGTGCCAAAATGCGCGTAGGTGCGCAAATTCCCGGCCTCGCGCCGCACGACGAGCGACAGTTTGGCGTGGGTTTTCATTTCAACGAATCCGTATACCACCTGCACCCCGGCGCGCTCCATGTCGCGCGACAGGCGCATATTCGCTTCTTCGTCGAAGCGGGCTTTGAGTTCGACCAGCGCGGTAACCGATTTGCCTTGCTCGGCCGCCTCGATCAGGGCGCGCACGATGGGTGAGTCGTGGCTAGTGCGGTACAGGGTTTGCTTGATGGAGATCACGCTGGGATCGCGCGCCGCCTGGCGGACGAACTGCACCACCACGTCGAAACTTTCATACGGGTGGTGGACGATAATATCCTTGGCATGGATGGCGGCAAAACAATCGCCGCCGAAATCGTTGATCCGTTCGGGAAAGCGTACCTTGAACGGTTTATGCATTAAATCGGCGCGGCCCAGCCCGAGGAATTCCCCAAGACTGGCGAGCCCGACCAGCCCGTCGACCTCGACTACGTCGTCGGGGCTGGCATCGAGATGCTCGAGCATAAACTGCAGCAATTTGGGCGGCACGTTTTTCATGGTTTTGATACGCACGATGCGGCCATGGCGGCGTTTTTTCACCGCGATGTCGAGGTTGCGCATGAGGTCTTCGGCCTCTTCCTCGATATCGAGATCGGAATCGCGGATAATGCGGAACAGGCCGGACGATTCCAGTTTGTAGCCGGGGAAAAGCTGGTCGAAACAGAGGGTGATCGCATCTTCCAGCGGCACCATGAGCAGGGATTTTTTATGCTCGATGCGTATAAAGCGCGGCAGTGCCTGCGGAAATGGAATCAGCGCCACCATGCGGCGGGAGGGTTTTTTTGGCGGCACCAATTCAAGCACCTGCACCATGCCGAGATTGGGGATGAACGGGAACGGATGCGCCGGGTCGACCGCGATGGGGGTAAGGAGCGGGAAAATATGGGTGGTGAAATGGTCCTTCAGCCAGGCCTTGTCGCCGGGGGAAAGCTGGGTCAGGCCCGCCACGTTGATATGCTCGCTTTTGAGCTGTTTTTTAAGCTCTAGCCAGCATTGCTGCTGATCTTCCATCAGCTTGCCGGCGGCTTCCTGGATGCGGGTGAGTTGCTGGCGCGGGGTTAACCCATCGAGTGAGGTAGTATGTACGCCGTGGCGCAGCTGGTCCATCAGCCCGGCGACGCGCACCATGTAGAATTCATCAAGGTTGGTGGCCGAGATGGAGAGGAATTTCACCCGTTCGAGCAGAGGATTGTGGGGGTTCAGCGCCTCCTCCAGCACACGGCCATTGAAGGCCAGCCAGGAAAGCTCGCGGTTAATGAAACGGTGCTCGGGCTTTGTGAAATGCTGCGCAATCACGTCATCGTCGAGGTCGAGGGTGGGAATGCTCATGCTGCGCTGCCGCTTGTTTCTCGAAGGTTAGTGTATTAAGCCCGTTACTACGCGCGTTAGCGAAGCAATCCAGCGCGCCAAGCGCAACTAAAAACTGGATTGCCGCATCGCTTCCGGCTCCTCGCAATGACGGACTTTCATCGTATGTCTCAGCCTTTACTACGCCATATTACATTAATTCGCCACGCCAAAGCCGAAGATGATGGGCAGACGCAGGATCATCTGCGCCATTTGAACGCGCGCGGCAAGGAAGATGCCGCGATACTAGGCGACTGGTTGCGGGCGCAGAAGGCTGCGCCGGGGCTGATCGTGTGCTCGACGGCGCTGCGCACCCGCGAAACACTGGAGGCGCTGGCATTCGCCCAGACCTCGGTGATACTGGAAGCGAAAGCCTACCTGGCCAGTGCGGGCGAATTGTTGAGCCTGCTGCAGCAGACCGACGATGCGGTGTCGCATGTGGCGCTGATTGCGCATAATCCCGGGCTCCATCAGCTGGCGGCTACCCTTGCCGAGAGTGTTGCCAACCCAACGGACGAGGACAAATTACTGCTGAAATTTCCCACCTGTGCCTGCGCACAATTCAGTCTGACATTGGATCGTTGGGCTGATTTGGTGCTGCATTCGGCGCGACTCGATCAGTTGCGCTTTCCGGCGGACGGTTAGAACGAGCGACGGAAGAAAAGCGGGCAGGCGATGTTCGTATTCGTCAGCAGGTAATTCGCGATTTCTGCTAAGGGCACGGTGGTAGAGGTGCTTTGATCGTGGCAGCTATTGGCCCGGTTTTCCGGTACAAACGCCCGTCCCGTGCCGGGTTTTCCGTCGTCAAGTTTGGTGTCGATGTTCCAGGCTTCTGCCGGTGTTAGCACTGCAGCGGACGACCAAGTAACTGCATTTTTTGCACCAAACACCAGAAGATTGCCGTACGTGCCTTCGAAATAGGATGTGTCGGTGATGTCCCGGTCGTTGGCGCGGCCTGCCGACCAGCCGGCATTGGCCAGTTTACTGGCCGGCACATTCCATCCGATAGTGGCGGCTTCACCGTTATAGCTGGCCCTGTCAGCCACGCCGATATAGCTGCCTTCCACCATGCCCGCATTGGCCAAATGCTGCCAGAAACGAAACCATTCATTGGCCGTGACGGCGTTAGGGCGTAAGACGTCGTCACCATTTCCATTGCATGTGGCAACGACCGCCGCGGTGGTGTCGGCATTGGTGCCGGGGCAATTGGCAGCAGGGCCCCAGAAGTTCGTCGCGTTGGTCATATCGCCGGGGAGGGCGAAATACTTGTCGCGAAACGAGGCAACAGCGGTACGGTATTGCGCATATTCGGTGCCGACGCTACGCAGCTCGCTGGCGCGGATGAGGGAGCGTCCGGCGAGGATGCCGCCGACCAGCAAGCCAAGAATCACCAGCACGATGGAAAGTTCGACCAGTGAGAAGCCCTTACGCATGCGGCTTAGCCCTGTTGCGTCGCGGGCGGTGTGCCGCCGGTAGCGTCACCAGCCGGGGGGGCATCGGCCGGGGGTGGCGGCGGCGGTGCGGCAGCGACCTTTTTCTTTTTACGCGGAAGGTACGGTTCCTGCGTCGGCAGGCTGATCGGCGGCAGCAGGCGCTTTTTGAAGAAGGAATCCTGGTAGTAGAAGATTTTTTTGCACTTAATTGGCGGGAAGGACTCGACCAGAATGATCTGCTCGTCGCGCGGTAGCTGGATCACTTCCTGCGGCAGCAACAGTGCACGCTGGGTTTCCGAGACATGCATGGTGCGCGACGCCGGGTTGAAATCGACGAAGCGGGGCCGGTTATGCGAGCTTTGCTCGACCGTTTTGTTGCCGACCAGCTGCGAAATCATGTTGGCGGTTTCGATGTTGTTGGCCGAGAAAGTGACGCGGTAATAGGAGTTCGACAGGAAACTGTTCATGCCGGCTTCCTCGTAGATACCTTTGAGCTGCTGGGTATCCTGTACGATGAGGAACAGCTTGACGCGATAGCCGCGGAAATAGGCGATGCCGATCTGGAATTGCGGCATTTCGCCGAGTGATGGAAACTCATCCATCATGAACATGACGCCGTGCGGCTCGTCTTTTTTCGGCATGGTGCGGGTGAGAAAGTCCGTTGCCTGCTGGTAGAATACTTTGAGCAACGGCTCCAAGCGTTGCAAGTTGTCCGGCGTGACGCCGCAATACACGGTTTGCTTGTTTTTTTTCAGCGTCTGCAGGTCGAAATCCGAGCTGGCCGTGGTGGTGTCAATCAGCGGGTTGGCCCAGAGTTCCAGGCCGGAGTTCAGGGTGGAGACGACGCCGGAGCGTTCCTTATCGGCCTTTTGCAGGAAGGCGGCGATGTTCATGTAGCTCACCGGGTGGATTTTACCGCCGATTGTATCGAGCACGACGGCGAGGTTATAGACCACATCGTCGGAGCGCATGGTGCGCACGACTTCGCCGAAGCTGGTGACTTTCTCGGGCACGGCGCAGAGATAGAGGATGACCCCCAACATGAGCGAACGCGCCTCGTTCTGCCAGAATTCCTGCTCGGGAAGGACGAGGTTACAGATTTTTTGTACGTCATCGACCATCTGGCCCGGTTTTTCCGAGATCCAGTCGAGCGGGTTATAGCAGTGCGATACCCCGTTGGGGTCGGCCGGGTTCCAGACATAGCAGGGCTGTTTCAGCTTGGCGTTACGGTAGCCCGAGGTGAGCTCGTAATTCTCCATTTTAATGTCGTGGCAGATCACCGATTCTTCCCAGAACAGCAGGTTCGGGATGACGAAGCCGACGCCCTTGCCCGAACCGGTCGGCGCGAACAGCAGCACGTGCTGGAAATCGTCGATGATCAGGTAATTGGCGGCACCGGTGCGGCCCAGCAGGAAGCCTTTTTTCGCCCGCATCTTGGCGCGGCGGATATCGGCCTCATGGGCCCATTTGGCATCGCCATGGACTTTCTCGCGTTTGCGGTACGGACGAAAATCCATTAGCGGCGCGCGGATGAGGAACAGGGTGAAAAGCCCCATGAACAGCCCGGCAATGACAGGGCCGTAGAATTTAGCGTCAAAGGCGGCGTTGAAATAATATTCGCGGTATTGTGGGTATTGTTTGTACTGGCTGGCCTGCTGGTGAATGGCGGCGTAGCCCTTGGCGATGCCCGATGGGTTGCTGCCGGACATGAGATAGGTGAGCACCGACGCCGGCTGCTGGCGCTGCAACTGGCTGAGATAACGGTGGCCCAGGGTAAAGCCGATCAGCGTGCCGGCATATAGCGGAATGCCCACCACCAGCGCGACCAGCGTGGTGACGATGAGCTTATTGAGAATTCCCTTCATGTATTCTGGCATGCGGGAATGCTAGCGCATTCGGTTGCGAGTTGCTAGTTGCTAGTTACGCCCGGCGGCTAAGTTTTAGGCATGCGGTTTAAAATAGATTTCGCTCACATAGCGGCGGCCTTTTTCGCCGCGCTTGAGCTGGATGACCACCTGGATCACCGACTCGACATATTCTTTAATCTGCTCGCGGGTGATGCCGAGATCGGCTTGCATGATCATGAGGATGAGCTGCTCGATGGCAAGTTGCGGCGAGTCGGCATGCAGGGTGGCGATCGAGCCGGGATGACCGGTATTCACCGCACGCAGGTAGGAAAACGCCTCCGCACCACGTAACTCGCCGACGATGATGCGGTCGGGCCGCATGCGCAGGCACGCCTCGATAAGCATTTGGGTATCGACCTTGGCACGGCCCTGCCCACCCTTGCTGGCCAGCAGATGCACGCGGTTGGGGATATGGGCGATATTCACCTCGCGTACATCTTCCACCGTGATGATGCGTTCGTTGGTCGGCAAGGCTTTGAGCACGGCGTTCATGAAGGTGGTTTTGCCGGTGCTGGTGCCGCCGGAAACGATGATATTCTTTTTCGCGCGCACGGCGGCGGCGATGAATTCCTTCACCTTACCGGCGGCGTAAAGATCGCGCAGCGCGTCGTCGGCCGGGTCATGGTGGCCGATGCCGGTTTTGGTTTCACTGAAAGCGCCCATTTGCTCGTACTGGTCGAGATCCATATCGAGGGCGGTTTGTTTGCGGATGGCCATCACCACCCCGGCATCGCAGGCGGGGGGGATAATGATCTGCACCCGGTAGCCGCCCGGCAGACTGGCCGAAAGCAGGGGTTTTTCTTCCGAGATGGTTTGGGAGGTGGATTGCGCCACCAGATTGGCCAGCGCCCGCAAATGTTCGAGCGTCAGGGCGGGGATATCTTCGTGCCGCATTTCGCCCATTTTCTCGACCCAGGCTTCGCCGGGACGGTTGATGGAAATTTCCTGAATGCCCTCCTCGTCAAGCAACGGCTTGATCGGGGCGAGGTAGGTCTCAAGGGCGGTGATGGACATGGAGTGATGGGTGCCTTTACTGGATAACTCGCGTGCCGGCGAGATCGGCTGGGAAAATGAGATCGCGGTTGATGAACACATTCACCGGCGTGCCCTGATCGACCAGGATGGTCGGGCGGACATTGATGAAGCGCTGCAGGAAGGAATCGGTGGTGGAGCCCAGACGGTTCAATGCATTGATGGTGGCGGTGGTGGCGCCATCGCCCGACTGGGTGGTGCCGAAGGTCGAGTTGGTGGTGGAGCTTGCGCCCTCGCCATTCACCGCGTCGGAGACCGAGGCGAAGGCGATGGAGATGACGCTGGCCATGACAGCGCGCGAGAAAATCTGCTGGAATTTGGTGTCGACCTGGCCACCGATACCGGCCTGGCCGATCTGGTCGACTAGCGGCGAATTGATCATAATGTCGATNNGCCGTCGGGGCGGATCAACCGCGTCCAGACGATATAAGCGCGGCTTTGGCCGCCGATAATATCGGTGTTGTAGGTGCCGATCAGGCGTGAGCCTTTGGGGATGAGCGGTTCATCGCCCGCTTCGCCGTAGGTGTCGCGCGAAACGATAGCGCGGATCGGCGCGGGCAGCTCGGTATTCACCGCCGATTCGGTGGTAGCTTGGATAATGCGGCCCTGCGCGATGGTGCGGCGTAAATCGCCGATGCGCGTGGCCTCGACGCGCACCGCTTTGGTGTTGGCGCCGACGACCCGGGCCTCAAACTGCGAGTTGGGATCGCTGGTGGTGGGCGCGGTGGTGGGCTCGCTGTCGAGAATGCCGCCAAGGCCGCCGCCGCTATTGCTGGTGACCATCATGTTGGAGCGCATGCGTGCGATGCGCTGTTGCTGGGCGGCGCTGTCGTCCTCGGGTTTGATGAGTTCGACGCGGGTGGGGGGCGGGATATCGACCGGGGTGAAGGGCGGCACTACCGTAGGGGGCGGGGCCATCGGCTCATCGGGCAACGGCGGCGGCTGGATAGTCGTGGTGGCTACGGTGCGTTCACGCACGGGGGCTTCTTCCTCATCGTCGCCACTGAAGAAAATATTGTAGAATAAAAAGGCCAGCACCAGCCCGAGAATGCCAAGCACCAGCATCATCCGGCCGGGATTGGCGGCCACCGACGGGGTGCCCGGTGGCAGGCCCTGCTCGCCGCTATCGCCGTTGGCGAAGGGATCGTCGGGATTGCCGTTGCTCATGGGCGGGAACGGATCGTTGGGGGGTGGCGGTGGCGGCGGGGTGGTCGACATGGTTACGCCCCCGCTTCGTTATAGACGATGACCTGTCCGCCCGGCTGGTTGAGGCTGAAACGTGGGCCTACCACGTCGACCGCGACGATATTGCCCGGCAGTTGGCGCGCTGGCACCGCAAGTTGTTGGCCGCGTGCGGTAATGACGCTGACATTCGGCAGGGTTTCGGTGCGGTATTTGAAGTAGGTGGTGCGGCCGTCATCGTAGATTTTTACCGGCGCGGCGCTGGATGGACCACTATAGGTATAACGGTAATTGAACGGGCCGGTGGGGGCTGGGCTGGCGGCGGCCAGCGGCTGAGCGACCGGTGCAGGCATAGCGCTTACCGGCGGCGCCAGCGGCGTGGCGGTGATGGTGGGCGGTACACCCATGCCCGGTGCCGCCGAAGCAGCCTGCAGACTGCTGCTGCGGATGCCGCGATCGGCCGGAACATCGGGAATCACGCCGGTCGCCAGCGGCCCGCTAAGTTGGGGGCTGGCGGCCATGGGGGAGTACGGTGTTGGGGTCACCGGCATCGGCGTGCTGGTGGTGATGCTGGCGGGGGTGATCATGGAAGGCGGCGAGGCCGGTTCAGCCATGGGCGCAGCAATGGGCATGGGCATGGGCGTTTGCATGGGCATGGCGCTGGCGGTTGGGCGGAATTGTGCTGGCGGTTGCATACCGGCGGCGGCTTCCTCCGGATAGAAGAAACGCACGACATAGGTGAGCTCTTCGCTGCCGAACACGGCATCGGCCGAGGAGGAACGCAAATCGAACTGGTAGGCGCGCAGATTGGTGACGATGGTCATGTTGGTGTGGGCGTTTTCTTCCATCGCGCGGATGAAGAGACGCCGCCCGGCCGGAATGATCTGCCAGGCGACGCGGTCGCCGACGGAGACGGTGTCGATGGTTTCCTTATCGCCGAATTCGATATTGCTCTGGTAGCCGTAATGGGTGGTGATGGTGAAGACTTCGTTGGGATTATACACGAAGGTTTTGATGCGGCTATCGGTGACGATCGGCGTGTCGGCCATGGCTGCAGGGGGCAGGCAGGCGGCCAGCAGCAGAAAAACTATCCGGATGAAGAAGGCGCGCCGCATCAATTGATCTCACGCTGGATCTGGTACGAGGTTACGGTGTAGCCGAGCGGATTGAGTAATTGTTCTTCTTCGTTGAGGTTCAAACTTGCATATTCAAAGGTGATTGTCACTACCCATTGCTGCACCAGATCGGCGGCGTTGGGGGCGGAGTCGACCGTGGTGATCCGCGCCTGCATGATCTTGGTAGGGGTGACTTCCTCGCGTTCGCCGAGCTGGCGGGGATTTTGGATATAGCTCATCGAGCGGATGCGAATATCGCGCTGGCCATTGGCCCCTAAGCGGGCAGCCAGACTGTTGGGGTTGCTGGCATTCACCTCGCTGCGGAAACCATAGAAAACATCGGGTGTGCTCATCAGCCGCACGATGTTGTAGTTGTAGCGCAGGATGCTGAAATTGTAACTCTCGCGCACCCGCAGATACATGGCAGTAAAATAACGATCGACCGCTTCGCTGGCGGCGTATTGATTGCGGCTGATCGGCTCGACCTTCTGGGTGATGCCGGTTTTAGGGTCGATCTGCAGTAAATAGGGCTCAACGGTTTTCAGCGGTGCCATGCGCAGCACGGCAAATACGGCCACCACCGCGGCAACAAGGGCCAGCATGGCTAACAGGGCAAAGATATTCCGTTGTACCATCACATGCTGGTATTTGTCCTGATACCAGTGCTTGGAACTGTCGGTTACATCTTTTTGTTTGCGCTTGAACACCACACACACCCTTGTGGGTTTACCCCTGAATGGCGACTATATCTGGTAGCGCCCGCGCGTCCAGCAAAAACCGGGCACTGTTCACAAGCCCGGACAGTTTAGTAGGGCGAGGAATCGCGGTTGGGGTTTATCATGAAATGCAGGAAGCTGCCGAGCATGCCGGGATCGTTCGCGCCCTGGCCACTATCGTATGGTTCACCAGTTTTCGGGCTCCTGCTGCCCCCTTTGCCACCCATGACCAGCCGCTCCGACGCTTTCATGAAGCCGGCCGCCGTGGCGCCGATGGCGGTTTTATCCTGGTGCGCCGCGAAGCCGTCGACGAAGCCTTTCTCGAAAGTACTGACGAGCTCGCCGCCCGGCATATCGACCGAGAGTTTCTGGCCGAGCGCATAGCCACCGCCCATTTGCGGTGCGTAGGTGGCACCAAGGCCACCGGCAAGCAGCGTAGCAATGTACGGCACGTAGTTGAGCAGGTATTCGACCAGGTAGGCCAGAACGAGCAACGATAAGAGCCCCACTCCGGCAAATTTCAGCAAGGCACCCTGGACGGTTTCCATCTGGGTTTTGCCTTCGGGGGTCATTTCGGGTGGAGCAGCCATGCCAAGGGCGGGGATAGGTTTCGGCGGGTTATGTTTGCATTGCAGTGTGCCCTCGGAAATCAGCGCGCCGTAATTCGATGCATCGTTGCCCTGTTTATCGACCACTTTAAAATCGCATACCGTGCAATATTGCCAGGGCATGCGCAGGGTAGAGGTTTCCACCGTTTGCTGCACCGGCATGATGATGCGTACCAGCCCGCCGGAAATATGGTCAACCTTGATGGAGAGAATGAAGCCGAGGAAGGCAAACAGAATGACCATCTGCAGCGAGAAGGAAACGAGATAGCCGATCCATTTGTCGAAAAAAGGCCGGGTTTGGCGGAACAGGTAGAAGCTCAGGAAAAAGGGCGACAGGGTGAGCAGGAAGACGATGCCGACGATAGAATACATGTAGCCGAACACGGCGCGCAGGAAAGTCAGCGCGATGCGGAAAATAATCATCAGCCCCAGCAGGAAGACCGGCGGGAAGGCGACGGCCATAATGGCCATGACGGCGAAGACGGCGTTTTTGCAGGGATTCGCCCCTTCGGCGGCGTTGGCGCCGATGGCGTCGGTGGCGAAATGCATGGCCTGATCGAGAAAACGGTCGAGATAACTGTAGATATGGATGCCGGTGATAGCCTGGTTGCCGCCTTGCGGTTCGAACATCGCGCTCAAGGCGACGGCGGTGCCTTCGCGCAGGCCGGTGACGAGCAAATTATAGCCGGTGCCGATTAAGTAGTCGGCCTGGGTGGCGAATACCCACACAAACACCACTTTCAGCAGGAAGAGTTGGAAATCTTTCGCGGTGGCGGGGATGACGCCGATGGTAAAGCCGATGCCGAAAAACAGCACCGCAAGCGTGAGCATGGCGGTGACGGCAGGGATGAGGTCGACCACGATGCTGCAATACATTTGACCGAGCAGGTTGCCGGCCAGCCGCTCCATATTGCAGATGAGGAAGGAGAACACGTTGTTCATCGACATGGTCGCGGGACACTGCATGCCGGAATCGTAGAGGGTGCCGATTGCCCGGTCGCCCGAGCAGCGGAAACTGCCGCTTGCCGCACCCCCAGCCGCTTGTGCAAAGGCGGGATCGAGCATCAGCACATAGGCGAGCGCAATCAGTAGGAAACCCAGCGTCACCCGGGCGTAGTAAGCGCTGGATGCGTGCTGGGGCGTGGTCATGCGGGCGCTCCGAATCCCATCAGCTCGTTCAGTAAATCGGCCGGGCTTTTCTGCGGTGGCGGCGCCGCGCGGCCCGATAAGGTGCGCAACCCATCGCCCAGCGAGGCGAGGTTAAGCTTGAGCATGGTGGATTCCGCGCCACGTTTCAGCAGCACATGGCGGTGCGCGGCATCCATATGCACCAACGCGCCGAGATCGGATTCATTGAGCCCGAACCCCATGGCGAACTCGCCGCTCGGCTCGTCGTACGGCATGAAAAACTGCGAAGCGGTTTTTTGCGCCAAGATAGGTGTGAAGGGGGCCAACGCATCGGCTTCCGGCGCACTGGTGGTCAGCAGACAGGCGGTATTCTTACTGGCCAGATGATCCCACCACTGCCCGGCGCGGGGGGCAAACAGCGGCGTCGTGAGCTGGCGAAGTCCCTCACTCATGACAAGCAAAGTGGGGTTGCCGCTAAGGTTGGCGGTGAGGCGATGCAACAGGTAGCTGACCAGCGGTATGCGGCGGGCGGGATCGTCCATCACCGCGGAGAGATCCCATAAGGTAAGGGTGCCGGGGGTAAATTGATCCTGCGGGCGGTCGAACAATTCTCCGTTCGCGCCACCGGCACACCATTGCTGGAAGCGGTAGGCGAGTGCGGCATCGGCCTCGCGCAGGCCGGGCAAAAGATTGCTGAGCCGGCGTTCGCCCCGTGGCAGCTGCATGGCATGTGCCACCAGCGATTGAAAGAACGCCAGCGTGGCTTCGTTGAGCTGACGCGCCTCGGGATCGATCAGGGTGGAGAGCCAGAAAGCGAGGAAGTCGCGGTTGGGCTGGGTATCGTCGAGCTGCAGCGGGTTGAAGCCCAGGGCCGCACTGCCGGGGGTGAGGACCTGCCCGCCCATCGCTTCCATGAAGGCGCGGCCGCGGCCCGTGCCGTCGAGATACCAGATGGTGGGGTTAAGTTTGCGGGCCTGCGCGACGAGGAAATGCACCATGGTGGTGGCGCCGGATTTGGGCGGGCCCACCACTAGCGTGTGGCCATTGCCGTCGCGGTGGAAATTGAAGAAATAGGGTTGGTCCTGCACCGTTGTAAGCAGGCTGATGGGCGCGCCCCA
Source organism: Alphaproteobacteria bacterium UBA6189 (assembly GCA_002422745.1). Taxonomy (GTDB): domain Bacteria; phylum Pseudomonadota; class Alphaproteobacteria; order Rickettsiales; family UBA3002; genus QFOX01. The sequence continues at coordinate 4,939 of DITH01000119.1, read as the reverse complement.
GGATGTACCCGCGGCATTGCCCATCGGCTGGGTCTGCAGGTTGGCGAAACCGGCGAGGTGGTTACTGTCGGTCGCTTGCTTGCGGCTGATGAAAGGGAAATTCGACGGTAGCTGGGCCCAGTAACATTCCTCGAAGCGCAGATCCTCGCGCACGGCGACGATGCCTAGCCGGGCCAGCGCCTTGCCGACCAGGCGGATATTGCTATCGAGCTGCTTCATGCTGGGGGCAATAAGAAACAACGTGGTTTGTTGCTGGCCGAAGCGCTCGCCCGCTGTGCCTGCCTGCACCAGCCGGTCGATCTCCATCCATTCGGCGAGTTCTTTATCGCCGCTGATTTTAAGGTAACGCGCCTGCTTCTCGTACGCTTCGCGCGCCTGTTCGCCGCCGATGAAATCGAAGCATTGGGTAATAATCAATTCGCAGGGAATGGTGAGAAACTGGTCGATACCTTTGAGGGTCGACTCCTTATATTCCTTGATACTGAAAATTGCCGCGAAGCGCCGCTTACCTTCGGCAGTGCGCACTTCCATGGCGTTGTATCCGAAGGTGAATTCACCGGAGGTGAGCACCAGGCTTAGATCGCGCCGCGGCACTTCCATCGGCCGTTCTTCGAGGTTGATCAGCTTTTCGAGGAATTCGAGCTGCTGGCTGTAGAATACGCCGTCGCGCTCGACCAGGCCAAGACGGCGTGCGCCGTAGGGGGCAAGCCGATCGAGCAGTTGGTCGACCACGCGGCCAAGCGATTGCTGCGCGGCGTCGAGAAACGCGGTGCGGGTGCGTTGCTCGTGGCCGGGGATCAGGCCATTGAAAATGGATTTCGCACTGCGCATCGAGGCGCTTTCACCCGCGGTGACGATGGTGATGTAGAGCTCGTTGATGAAGCTGGCGCTGGAAGGGTGCTGGGCGCGCCATGCCGCATCGAGCTGGCCGGAAAATGCATCGGGGAAATGGCTGTGCGGCAACAGTGACTGGCGGCGGCGCAACGTGTGCAGCCAGACTGCATAGGACGCGTCGGGCAGGGTTTGCTGAATGGCGCTGCGGATGGCGCTGCGCAGGTCTTTGCCTGCGCCGGCATCGAAACCCAGTCCGGTGAGTTTAATAGTTTGCAGCAATTCGCCATTTTTCGTGGCGATGGTTTCCGGCCCGTACAGGCAGGCGAACGGCACGAAATCCGATTCGATCACATCGTCGGCAATGTCGCGGAACGATTCGAGATCATTCCCGGCAAGCGCTGCCGTGGCAGACTGTTTCGTCGCAGGCTTCATGGGACTCGAGTATAGCGCAGGGGGTGGTGGGCCGGAATAAAAAAGGCGCTATCCGCAGCAATAAACCGGGATAGCGCCTTTGCCTTGTCAGGCACGGTTAGCAGCCGGAGCCGCCCGCACCCAGTTCGTTTACGATCGTCGGGGCACCGAAGATCACGGCGACGCCGATACCGACGATAATGGCCATACCCCAGGATACTTTACCCATCAATGCACCAATGCCGATCACGATAATGGCAAGGGTAGCAATCCCCTGACCGACCGGGCCAGTAAACCACGAGGCCACGTTACACAGCAGGTTGCCGATGGTGCCACCACCGCTACCGCCGCCACTGCCGCTGCTTATCATCACGTTCGTCGCGGCCAGCGCATCGGCCGGGAGGAGCATGGCGGCAAATACGGCCAGCATGCACCAGGTCAGCGCCTTCGTCGAAGCCGCATTCATTATTCCGTTCATAGTCACTCCATCACTGTTGAACTGTAACCGCTTTTCAGGATTCCGGTTTGCCCGTTAGGGAAACCTTTTTCCATGGTTACGGCTATTATTGTTCGCCGTTGTTAACCTTTATCACAGTTATGTTACAGTTTTGTTACAAGATTGTGACAAAGTTTAACTAAGTTGTGGTTCCCACTATACAGCATATGCATATTTACAACAAGCGTGCTGAGGGGTAGCCTGCCGCCTGCATTTTATCAGCCCATTGGAAAATAGGAGTTTTTATGAGCGCGACCGCGAATAAATTACAGGAAATGGGGCTGAACCTCCCCGAAGTCAGCCTGCCCGCCGCCAATTACGTGCCGACGCAGACGATCGGCAATAGCTTAATTGTTTCGGGCCAGTTGCCGATGAAAGACGGCAAGCCCCAGTTTATCGGCAAGGTCGGACGCGAATTCACCATCGAGGAAGGACAGGAATGCGCCCGGCTGTGCGGCGTGAATATCCTCGCGCATGTGAAAAACGCCATCGGCGGCGACTGGGAAAAGATCGGCAAGCTGGTGCGGCTGGGCGTGTTCGTCAACGCGCCGGAGGATTTCACCGACCACCCGAAAGTCGCCAACGGCGTATCGGACATGATGGTGCAGCTGTTCGGCGACAAGGGCAAGCATGCGCGCGCCGCCGTGGGCGTTTCGGGGTTGCCGTTTGGGGTGGCTGTGGAGGTTGAGGCCATCTTCGAGCTTCGGTAGCGGTCGCTGAACATCGCCTGTCTGCGGTGTCGTCGACGTTCTCGCTCGGTTACGTAGCACGACCTACGCGCCCTCGCTGCGAGCGCCGACTTCTAGCATCCAGACCATGTTGAGCAAACCGAATTGCAGACAAAATATTTGAAAGGATAGGTATGAATAAAGCAGTGCAGGCGGCGTTGGAAGAAGTCCATGCGTCGCTCGATAACAATAACGAGGGGCTGGATGCGAAGATCGCTCAGCTGAAAGACGCGCTGGCAGCGGCGGGTGAAAAAAAGGTGACGGTCGATCGCACCCGTCTGCCGCAGAATAACCGCCAGGGCCGCAAAATGATGCAGACTTATTTCAAAAAACGCGGCGTGGTGGTGGCTTTCACCGCCGATGAAAGCGATGCGGCGTAAATGAACTACTGGCTATTTAAATCCGAACCGTCGAGCTGGTCGTGGGACGAGCAGGTGGCTGCGGGAGAAAAAGGTACTGGCTGGACCGGCGTGCGCAATCACCTGGCCAAGCAGCATATGATGGCGATGCAAGTGGGCGACCGGGGGTTTTTTTACCATAGCAATGTGGGCAAGGAGATCGTCGGGATCGTGGAAGTAATTACGCCCTTTCATCCCGATCCGACCGACGAAACAGGCAAGTTCGGCATGGTCGATGTGAAAGCGGTGACAACGCTGGTGCGGCCGGTGACCCTGGCCGAGGTAAAAGCCACCCCCGCATTAGCAGCCATGGCACTGCTGACCAGCGCGCGGCTTTCCGTGCAACCGGTGCGCGAAGTGGAATGGGCGCTGATCTGCCGCCTCGGCGGCGTGGCCTAGGGCCGGTCGAGCGAGAAGGGATTCCAGTCGTCGGTATAATGTTTGTTCGCGGCCGGTCCGGCATAATAGATATAGAGGAGGTTACTTAGGCCGGGCGTCGTTTCCCATGGGTTGTACGGGCCGATCACCTGCCGGGTATAATGCGGAAATACATGGGCAAAGGTGTTATCATAGCGGCGGCTGAAGCGGTCGGCAAACCGGGCATTGGCGACCAGATTCACCACCAGCACCCCATCGGGGGTTAAGCGCCGGCGCGCAGCTTCGAGAAACTCGACCGTGGTGGTTTCGGCCGGTAGCGAATAGACATGGCTATAGGTGTCGATCACGATTAAATCGTAGAGGCCCGTATCCTGCCGCAGGAACGCGCGGGCGGAAAGCGGTACGAACTGCTGGTTGTCGCGCAGTGGTTTTTTCAGGAAATATTTCTCTGCCACCGTTTTCAGAGCGGGGTCGATATCGACATAGACATACTGGTTGCGGGTGTCATCCTGCCCCATGGTGAAGCCGCCAGCACCGAGCACCAGTATCCGGCGCGGCGTGGGGCTTTCCGATAGCGCCGCGATAAAATAACGCTCGATATAGGCAACGTACGCAAACCGTTCATCTACCCGTTCGGCGTATTTTGATGAATTCGAGCGGTTGACCTGCAGTAACCGGTTCTGCGGTTCGCCCGGTGCATCGACCACCCGTACCGTATTGTAGCTGTTGGCCGAGAAAATGGCGCGGCTGCGCACCGTATCCGGATGGTTCAGCGCTACCGCCAGGGCCAGTAGCGTCAGCGCCAGCACCGCGCTTCGCCAGTGATGGCGGCAGCAGAGTGCCAAACCCAGCAGGGTGAGGAGGGCGAGGGTCACGATACTGGTGGCGTGCACGCCGATCCAGTTCATCAGCCACAGGGTGGAGAAGATCGACCCGAAAAAAGAGCCTGCGGTCGACAGAAACAGCATCCGCCCGGTATGATGGCTTAAGGCGCTGCCACGGAAAAAATGACTGACGAGCGGCACGGTCTGGGCCAGCAGAAACACCGGCACGGTTAAAAACAGGGCAACATAGCAGGTGGTTTGCCACAGGCGGGGCAGGGACCAGGATTCAAACTGACCAAACAGCGCTTCCAGAAACAGATCGGACAGGCCGAAAACCAGAATACCCAGCGCCAGCAGCATATTTCGCAACAATAAACGCCGAATCGGCATGCGTCGCGCCCGGGTGCCGCCGACATGGTAGCCTGCCGCGAGCGGCAGCAGGACGCCGCCGACAACGATCGCGACGATTTCCGTACCGCTTCCGACGAAGGGCAGAAGCAGTCGAATCGCCAGCAGCTCGACCGCCAGCACGACATAGCCTTCGATGAAGACCGTGGCATATAAAAACGCGGTGGCGGCGCGGCTCACCTTACGCTGCTTTTTGCACCAGCGATTCGGTGTAGGTAGCCTCGGTTTTGCTGCGCACTTCGTCGGCGGTGACGCCGTCGGCCAGTTCGATGAGATGCATCTGTCCGTCGCGGATTTCAAACACGGCGAGATCGGTGATGATAAGGTCGACCACACCAAGTCCGGTGAGCGGCAGCGAGCATTCATGCACCAGCTTTGGCGTGCCGTCTTTCGCGTTATGTTCCATGATAATGACGATGCGTTTGACGCCGGCGACGAGATCCATCGCGCCGCCCATGCCCT
>DITH01000104.1 GCA_002422745.1 Alphaproteobacteria bacterium UBA6189 | reverse complement strand
GTTCGAAAGCTTCCGCGACCCGTTCGTGATCCTGCTCTCCGTGCCGCTGGCGATAGCCGGGGCGTTACTGGTGATGAACCTTACCGGCGGCTCGCTCAACGTCTATTCGCAAATCGGCCTTGTCGCCTTGATCGGCTTGATATCCAAACACGGCATCATGATCGTCGAGTTCGCCAACCAGCTGCAAGGGCAGGGGCGTGATCGCTATCAGGCGATTTTGGAATCCTGCTCCATTCGCCTGCGGCCCATCGTCATGACCACGGCCGCGACGGTGCTCGGTGCATTGCCGCTGGCCATTGCCAGTGGCGCAGGGGCCGAGAGCCGTCAGGCCATCGGCTGGGTGATCGTTGGAGGCATGAGCTTTGGCACGCTGTTTACCCTGTTTATCGTACCGACGATTTACCTGCTCGTCGCCCGCCGCCACACGTTACTGGTGATCGATGAAAGCAAAATCGACGGCGGCCATCCTCCGCACCAGCATTTCTAGTAAGCGTAAAAAAGGACGCCGTTTGGCGCCCTTTTCGTTCCTTCCTTTGTCATTCCTGCGAAAGCAGGAATCTCCTGTGAGAGGATCCCTGGTCGGGGTCGGGATGACAAACAAGATTACGCAAACAGTTTGGCAAACCCGCGCTTCGTGCGATTCTTCCAATGGCCGCGATGGTAGGCATCGCTTACCATCAGCGGCAATACCGAGCCGGCCTCGGCAAATACCATCTGCTCCAGCGCGGTATCCACCTTGCCCCAGCTGCACGCCTCTTTGAGGGTGGAGGAGGAGCAGGCGCCGTCACGCACATCGGCCACGGTGATCTGCACGGCATAGGCATGCATATCCGCTTCCTTGCCGAGGATTTCCGCACAGACCACGGTGTCCTGCGTGAAGTTTTTCGGCACGCCGCCGCCGATCATCAGCAGGCCGGTTTTTCCCGCGTCGATTTTAATATCGGTCAGTTCGCGGAAATCGGCGATGGCATCGAGCATCATGTGCTTTTTCGGGTTGTCGACCTGGTGTTTGACCAACCCGAACCCGGCCGAGCTATCGACAAAAGCCGGACAGAAAATCGGCACATCGTGCTCATAGGCCAGCTGCACCAGCGAGTCTTTTTTCTTGGCGTTGCCATTGGCCAGCCATTTGCCCATTTCGCGGATGAATTCCCGGCTGGAATAGCCGCGCGGCTCGAGGCTGTTGGCGATCTCGAGAATGGTGTGGTCACAGGCCTGCAGTTCTTCCTCGTCGATATAGGTATCGTAAATGCGGTCAATATACAGATCGCGCAGGAATTTATCGTCCTGTCCCGAAGCCGAACCATGGTAATGCTTGAAGCCCAGCGCTTCGAAGAAATCCATGTCAACGATGGTCGCGCCGGTCGCCACAATGGCATCCACCATGTTGTAGCGGATGAGATCGGCATAAAGTTTCATGCAGCCGCCGGCACTGGTCGAGCCTGCAACGGTGAGGATGATCGAACAATCTTTGTCGGCGAGCATCTGGTTATAGATGCTGGTGGCGCGCGCGAGGTCGCGGCTGGTGAAGCTCATATGGGCCATCTGGTCGATGATCGGGCGGGCATCGAAGCTGGTAATGTCGATATGCTCGACGGTCTTTTGCAGCAGCTCGGCCTTAGCGTTGCTTTTCGATTTGGTGGCGGATTGGGTCATCGTCGTCTCCATATAAATTTGCCCGGCCAGCACAAGCCGGCCGGGCATTAAAATGATACATGATTTATTGGCGGCTCCTTAAGCCACTTTGCGGGTTTGTGCAACCGAAACACGCGCCGGTGCGTACAGGCTCATCAGCGGCTCGTCCTTCACGGTGACCGGCTGGTTGGCCGGGGCAAACCCGTTGAAACGCGTCGCCATGGTGCGGCCATACGCGCCAAGCTGGCCAATCTCGATATAATCGCCTTCCTGAATGTCGGCCGGCAGATAAAACGGGCCTTTCATGAAGTCGAGCGTATCGCAGGTCGGGCCGTAGAAGCTGAACCCTTCCTGATCCTCGGCCGTTGCCTTACGGTTCAGCAGGCGGCAGGGATAGAGCCATTTCGGCTGACCGGCATCGAACAGCGAGCCATAGGTGCCGTCATTGATGTAGAGGAAATTGCCTTTGCGCAATTCCACCCGCACCAGCACCGAGCCCGATTCGGCCACCAGCGCCCGGCCGGGTTCGGCCAGCAGGCGGCAGCCATGCTGTTTTACCAGGTCGCGTGTCGCGTCGTGGATGGCGGCGAAATAGCTGCTCATATCCGGCGGCGTCATGCCCGGGTAGGTGGAGGGGAAACCGCCGCCCACGTCGAACGTGTCGATCTGCACCCCGGCGGCTTTGATCACCTGCTTGGCGAGCTTGATCGCCAGCTTGTAGGCATCCGGATGCATGCATTGCGAGCCGACATGGAAACACACACCGGCCGAAAGGGCGACATCGCGCACGTTTTGCAGCAGGTGTACGGCTTCGGTCTGGCCCGCGCCGAATTTATCGGTCAGCGCCAGTTCGGCGTAGCTGTTGGGAATGGCAAGCCGCACATGCAAGCCGAGATCGTTGGCCTGGCCGGTTTCGGCCAGGATTTTATCCAGCTCGTCCTGCGTATCGAGCGAGAAATGCCGCACGCCATAGGTGTGGTACGCCTCGCGGATGGCTTTGCGCGACTTCACCGTATGCATAAAATAAATCTCTGCCTGCGGGAACAGGCCCCGCACCAGCGATACTTCGTGCAGGCTGGCCGCATCAAACCGGCGCACGCCGTTGTCCCACAGATCCTTGAGCACATGCTCATCCGGATTGGTTTTTACGGCATACATAACGTCGCCGTTAAACTGGGTCAAAAACGTGTCGACCGCGCGCTTGAGCGCGTGGGGACGATAGATAATTACGGGGTTTTCGGGCTGTAAATGCTTTACAGCGGAATCAGGCGAATTGTAGCTTCGCATGTCATAAATCCTCATGGGTACGTTAACCAAAAACGTACGCTAAATCTTACGACGGATTTATGACAGCAGTGCCAAGGTCACCTTGCTGGATCGGCGGCCACCGCAAATGAAACGGTCTTGTGCCTACCCCTCTAGGGATCTCTACACGCCATGGGATTCAGCGATAGACGCAATATGGGGTCAACATGCGGGTTTGTAAAGAGGAAATCGCTAAAAATTTGCCCCGGAAAAATGGCGGTTTTTCGCCACATGGCTAAAAATAGCCATCATACACGTGGTTCGTGGATTAAGAATCTTATCAAACCTTGCGACCGCGTAGCGCTTTTCGGCGCGTGGCGAAAGGGACAGAGAGGCGACTGCCGACCCGCGTTGCGGCGGAGGGTAGCGTAGCGAAGGGAACGAAGCGTTCCCTTCCATCATAAGCTACTCCTGCTTGCTCGGCGGCAGGTGGGAAACGCCCATCTGGAACTCGCCATAATCCTCGAAATAATCGGCACTGGTTTGCAGCTTGGGCTGTTTCACCGAGTTGTTGTTGGTGATGAACGCATGGTACACCAGCTTGCGGGTATGAGCGAACAGCACCGTCGCGGCGACCAGGAAGGCCAGCGCCGAGGAAAGGAAGAAGCCATAGCCGTAATATTCGTAGCCCAATTGCATGAAGGCGATGGTAAGGATCGTATTCAGCGCGAAATAGGTCACGAAAATCCACATATTGGCGCGGCGGCAGTCGAAATAGCTGAGGATGATCGTTGCGAACAGGATCAACACCTGGAAGAACGAGCCCAGCACGCCGAGGCGGAACATGGCCAGCTGCACGAAGAACATACCGATTTTCTCGAAAATCTGGGGTGCGAGAAGGATGACGAGGAATGCGACAATCCCCTGCAGCAGCACCAGGTTACGGCCGCCTTCTAAAATCGCATCCATGATCCGCTCATGGTATTGGCGGATCCGGCGCAGCGAAGCGTGGGCCAGGATGTTGCCGTAGAAACGACGGTAATGGTGGAAGAAATTGGTTTCGATCGAGAAGACGAACATGGCGATCGAGGGCAGGATGGTCATCGCCGCAAGGAACATCGCCGAGTCGTAATCGGGGTAGAAACGCATTTTTGTCGGCAGCTCCACCGCTTCCGGTGCGAACCACATAATCCATTTGTCGACCCACAGCGCCGCATTGTAGAAAAAGCCGCCGACGGCCAGTTCCCAATATTTTTTCCAGAACGGCTTAAGGGCGAATTCGTTGGTGAGGTGGTAGGGGTATTCCGCGAAAATACGTCCGGCCAGCAGGAAGACGATCACGGCCAGACCGGCGCTAAAACCCGCAACCATCGCGGCGGCGCTATCGCCGAAATACAGTGCACAGAGTATCGAGATCGCCATGCCGATGATAAACGTCCAGGTGATGGCCGAGAAATCCTTCAGTGCGGTAAGGTACACGCCCAGGCACCACACACCGGCGATGAGGAACATATTGGAAAAGCCCGCCAGCCGCAGGTCGAGCGGCATATCGAAATAAATCCCGTAGAAGAACACCGCCACTGGCAGGTTAAACAGGAACACCAGCATCATGCTTTCAAGCATGATGGTTGGGGTCGAGGTTACGTTTTTGACGTGGATCTGATCCGCCAGGTAGCGCGTCATGATCATGTAGACCGGGCCAGACAGCGCCAGCGAGAACGAGAAGTTATAGACGATCACGCCGCGGAAATTCATCATCTCCACCGAGTCGGAGCCACCCCACAGATAGGTGATGAAGGCCAGCGCCACGACGGTAAATAGCCACGGCCCTGCAATAGCGAACATCGAGTGCAGGTACGCCCCTGCGATACCGATCAGATCGTCGCGCCGGGCTAGTTTATTCAGTTCAAATCCAATGCCAGCCATGAAGTATGCTCCTAAGCGCGCCGCAGATATTGCGCGTATAAATTCCGGTAGGCCTGCTGCTGAATGGCCTCGTTGTAATAGGTAGCAATCCGGGTACGGATGGCTTTGCTCGCCGCATCGTACACCTCGTTATCCGACAGCAGGGTGTAAATCGCATCCGCGGTGGAGGCGGGGCTCGCCAGCGGCGTAATGACGCCGCCCGGCCCAAGCGCCGGGTCTTCATCCGCGATGCCTTCGATAATTTCACGGCAGGCGCCTACATCGGTCGCCACCATCGGGATCCCGGCGGCGCCGGCCTCTAGCATCACCAGTGGCTGCGCTTCGGAAATCGAGGTCAGCACCAGTAGGTCAATGGTTGGCAAATATTCTTCCACCTTCGCCTGGCCGGTAAAGATAATATTGTCGTTCAGGCCGAGCAACTGCACCAGGTTGACGCATTCCTGGTAATATTCGAGGTTCTCGTCGGTCGGGCCGATAATATAGGCTTTCAGTTCCGGTGCGCTCTGGCGGAGCAGGCCACAGGCGCGAATGAAGGTTTTGATGTCTTTAATCGGCACCACGCGGCCGATCAGGGCGATGGTTGGGCTAGCCTGGCGGCGATGGCTGAGGGCGCCGTAACGCTTGATATCCACCCCATTGGGGATCACCTGCATTTTGGCGGGGTCGGCGCCGTCTTCCAGCTGCGGGCGTTGGTTGCCCTGGAACAGCGTGATGATCGAGTCGCAGGCCTGGTAGCAGACATGCGAGAAATTGTTGATCGAGTCGATCCAAAGATCACGCAGATCGCGGCGTGGTTTGTCGATCGTTAGCGCCTTCGAGCTGGTTGCTTCCAGCCAGTCGGCCGAGGTTACTTCGATGCGGCGTTCGTTGGTGTAAATCCCGTGTTCGGTAACGAATACCGGTTTGCCGGTTTCCACCTTGGCGCGTGCGCCCATCAGCCCGGCATAGCCGGTCGACATTGCGTGATAAATATCGGCTTGCGGCAGCGGGGCCAGCAAGACGGAATAGAGCCCACCCGCAATGGCGCGGTACGACCAGAAATAATCGAGGAAGGAATGGTCTTCAAACCCGGCTTCGTAAAGGTCGACGAGTTGGCTCCAGGCCTCTTCGCGGTCGAGCAGCAATTCACTCCCCAACGGCGTGTGGATGCTGCCCAGAATATCCATGACCTGCTTCAACTCGTCCAGCTCCATCGGCCGTTCGCTGGTCAGGGCGGCGAGCGGTCCGCGCAGCGAACGATGCACGCGGTGGGCAAGCGCCGGGTTTACATTGCCCCCCTTGGGCAAGTCGTTCAGACGTACCGTGGTCAGACCGATCACATTGCTCGGCAGGTCGTATTTCAGCTCCAGCTCGGCGTCCTTCGGCACGATGGCGCATAAATGGAACGATAAATGGCTTTGCTCCTTGATGAGCCCGTGCGCCCAGCCCGACACCCCACCCGTAACATAGGGGTAGGTGCCTTCCAGAATCAGGCAGACATCCGCTTTTTGACCAAAACCACGCATCACATCATTCCCTTTTACGCTACCTGAATCCACAAGCTTACGGCATCGCGCACATCGCGCGGCAGGTCATCCTGATTCACGATGCCGCGGCCATGGTCGAGCAGCGCGCGGCGCAATTCACGGAACTGGCCGAGGCGGAACAGGCATTCAAAATACCACAGAATCATCGAATTCATTTTCCAGCCGCGATCCATCGCATGGCGGAACCATTCCGCGGCTTCTTCCCACTGTTTGTTACGGTATAGCAGGCGGCCAATAGCAATCCAGGCGTCGGCGGCATTGGGATCTTGCTGCAGATACGCTTTATAGGTTTGAATCGCCCGCTCGCGGTTATTTTTCTCGAGCTCGGAATCGAGCACGCCGGTAAAGGCGTAATCGTCGTAGAATTTTGCCAGCGCCATGGTCAGCATCGGATTGTTCGGTTCTTTCGTACGGGCCAGTTCGATCCGCTCCAGCTTGGTCATGAAATCGCGCTCGACCTTGGCGATGGCGGTGGCCGCCTGCACGCGGATGGTGTTGCTTGAGTCTTTCAACGCCACCTTGAAGGCAGGCGAAAAACGCGGATTGAAGCGCGAGGTCATTTTCGCCAGCGCGCGGCGCTTTTGGTTTTCCGAGCCCAGCCGCATCACATCCACAAACGGCATGACGCCATAGGCGCGAGGGTTTTCGTCGAACCCTTCGAGAATACGGTCATAAATGATTTGCGGCTCCGAGCTGGCATCGGTCGGGAAGATGCTTTCATACCAATCGGCAAAATGCTGGGCGCGGGCGGAAAACAGCAGCGAACCGATAAAGCCGAGCAGGGCGCCGGCCGCACCGAAAATACCGGCGACAGACGAGACAATGCATAAAATGGCCAAATGCTGCACGTCCATCCCGGCGCGGTATTGTGCGTAGGTGATGAAAGAAGCGACCACCGAAACGACGAGGTGGATCAACAGCGGGATGACCGGCCAGATCTGCGTGCCAAGAAACAAATAAAGATTAAAAGCGTGCACCAGCGTCAGGATAATGGCGAGCACGATGAACAACCCGTTGGTGGCGGTCGCAGGGGTAATCGTGTTGGCGTCGTGCACATCTTCGGGCGCCAGGATGTCTTCGACATACTGGTAATAATCGGTCGGCACCGCCTGCGTCGGATACAACGCCTGCGCATTCGGCCGGGGATTGGCGGGGGCGTGGTTACCGGGCTTCATGCAGGGCGCTCACGATGTAGTTGAATGTCACGTCTTTGCCGCGCAGGTTCTTCTCCATATCCTTGGCGATTTTCTCGCGCACGATATTGGCACCTTCTTGCGTGGTGGCCGGCAACAGGATGGAATATTCTTCGCCATCCGTCTGGTAATCGAAGGCCAGATCCACCGAACGTAGCACGCTTTTTACCGATTCGCCGATCTGGCGGGCGACGGTGACGCGGTCGGCATCGGAGAGCGATTTAGAATCATTCACCTTAATCACCAGCATGCTTAAATGGAAGCCGACGCGCTTAGCCAGCTTGCTCATATAATCGCTTTGGCGCTTGAAGTAGTTGTAGGTGAGCAGGTTGCGCTCGGGGTTGACCACCGCTTCGGATTTGACCGTCTGGTAGTTGCGCGCGTTGATCAGCGCGGTGCCGATCCAGTCGCTCAGGGCGCGGAAGGTTTCGACCGTGTTAAGGCTGAGCGAGATGAAATCCATCTGCTCGATCTTGAGCATGCCGACGACGCGTTTGGTGTCGGGGTCGATGATCGGTCCGGCGAGAATGCCCTGCCCATCGAGCGCCGTTTCATGCTCTTCATTCGCGATCACCAGCGTTTCCTGCTGGCCCACTATGGACTGGTACAGCGAGCTGAACGAGTCGATTTCCTGGGCGTAGCCGTCGTTCGGCGCCCAGCCATGCAGAATGGTGGCGGTAAGTTTGTTGTCGTGGAAAATGAACAGCGAGAACTTTTGCGGCCCGAGCACCGAGCTTACCAGCCGTTCGACGCCCTGCATCACCGATTTTGGATCGAGGGTTTCGACTGCCTTGGCCGCGCGGTACGCCTCAATCGAGGAAACCAACTGGCCCGATACCTGGACTTCCAGCGATTCCTTGCGGTTTTTAACGAACTTGTACGAATCGGCGATCAGTTCCTCGCGTTGCTGGGAGTCGTCGAGCTCTTTTACCAGCGTATCACGCTCGCGCATATAGCGCTGGCGCAGCTCACCAATCGCCCAACCGGCGACAAACCAAAGGATAGGGTTGATGGCGACATTATAAAGATGGTCGTAATGGTCGATCCCTTCCGGCGCTTCGGGTATATTGCCTACCAGGTAAAACAGCGTGGCTAGCAGCGCGGTCAGTAACGCTTCATTGGTGCCGTACTGTGCGGCGATCAGCAGCACCGGTATCCAGAACGGGTGGGGGTTTACATCCCAGAAGCGGTTGCCTTCGAAAAAGATGACATCGATCAGCGTCAGCAGGATAAGCATGCCCAATGCTTCCACCAGAGCGATGGGGCGCAGGCCGAATACGCGGCGCTGTTCGGGCGCAGCTTGTTGCTGCTGGGGTTCGAGTTGATTCATAACTACCTACACACCATTAGAATTTATACATGAGATGCGCGCCGAGATTGACGGCATCATTGTCGGTTTGGTTCGATTCCATGCCATAGCGGCCGCGCACGCCGAGCTCCCATTGCTCGGTGAGGTCTTGCGTCACCCGTCCCTCGACCGATGGGCCATGATCGTTCAGGCGGTCATAGGCGTAGCCAGCCACCAGCGTTGCGTGGGTGGTGGGTGTCCAGTCGTCGCGGTAAATACCGGAGAGGAAATGCACCTCGCGCGAGCGCCAGTCGAACGGATGGTAGCCGCCGCCGATGCCGATGCGGGTATTATGATCGCCGATTTTATATTCGCCATCGAACCCGTAGCCCACGCCGAAATAGGGCTGGTTTTCGGTTTGCTCCTGCAGCTGATGCACCAGCGACAGGCGGAACAGGCCGGTTTGCACCTGGTCGTCCTCGAACTCGATATTGTAATTATTGATCGAGCCTTCGAGGCCCATCGTGGTTTTGGCACTCAGGCCCGCATAATGACGGAAGCCGACGCGATCGCGGTTGGCCATCGCCCACACGGCCTGCGGATAATCCCAATAAGGCTTGTGATACTCGCCCAGCAGTTCGGTGCGGCCAAGTTGATTGTCGAAGGCGTAATATAGCCCGCCGCCCACGGTGTTATTATCACCAAAGATGGAGCCTTGCAGGCGGCTGCCGGAATCGAAGTAATGCGCCAGGAACAGCTCGGCTTGCTGGCGTGACGTTTGCGCGCTGCTGGTGCCGCCCGTTTCCGGACGCAGGATGCGTTGCGGCTCCATCCAGTCGCTTTGCAGGTTAAAGCCCATTTCGTTGCCGGCGCCGACATCGACCACGCCCGACAGCGTCGCGATATATTCGTCATGCTCCCCGTAAGAGCGGTATTCACCGTCGGCCTTCACAAACTGGACGCCCTGGCCGCGGCCCGAGCCACTGGAGCCAGCGCGTTCCATGTCGCGCACCAGACGGGTGAGATCTTCGTTCTCCGGGGCGTTTACCTGTGCCTGCTGCAGCAGCTGTAAGGCGCTGTCGCGGTTGCCCGCGGCGCTTTCCACACTGGCGCGGTAGCCAAGCAACTGCGAATCCTGCGGATAATATTGCTGCAGCACGGCGAGGCGTTGCTGCGCGCGGGCAGTCTGTCCGGTTTCCTGCTCGATGCGGGCATAAAGCAGCTGAAGGCGCAGATCCTGCTGGCGTTGGGCTTCTACCTGCGGCGAGATCTGGCTGACCGGGGCTGACACCACGGCGAACTGGTCGTTCGCGGTGGGCATGTAGCGCACCACATAGCCCGGCTTAGCCGACACGGTCAGGCTGTCATAGCCCAGCTCTGTGCGTTCGACCCAGGCCAGCTTGGCGACTTGCTCGGCATCGATCGGCATGGTGCCGTCGGTTGGCTGGTCGAAATGGATTTTCATCTCGCGCCCATTGCTCAAACGTTCGATGGCCGCGACATGGGCCGATTGCCCGCGTAACGACGAACGCTGGCCGTAATAGGGCGAGGTTTTGTCGTACTGATTCGCCACGCGGGTGGCTTCGTCGTAATATTTATGCTCGATCAGCGCCGCCATGTAATCGGCCAGGATGGCCTTGTCGTCGGGGTAGGTGGCAAGCAGCGTGTTAAAGCCCTGCATGGCCGGCGCGTGCTGACCCACCTGGAACTGGGCCGTATAAAGCCGCGCCAGCTTCTCGGGCGATTGCGTCGGCGTCGCAAGCGTATATTGCACGACCGCCCCGTAATGGCTTTGGGCTTCGGCCATGCGGCCAGCGCGCTTGAGAATATCGGCTTTGTAGAAATGCGCCTGTGACGGGTCGACCTTCGGGCTCGGGCGCGATTGCTGTGCCATCAGCGCACGATCGAGATATTGCTCGGATTCGGTGTAGTTGCCGCGCATGAACGCCAGCGCGCCCAGCGAATCAAGCGCCTGCGCGTTGGTCGGATCGAGCTGTTCGACACGGCGGTAGGCGTTCGTGGCGGCCTTGCGGTAGCCGAATGCCTGGGCGGTCGAGGCGTAATCGAGCACAGCGGCTACTTCGGTGGTTTGCGCCACCCAGTTGCGCATGCCTTCATCGAAATACTGGCGGTTGCCGGTCGCAGCGAGGATGCTGAAATATTTTTGGCGCAGCTTGGCGTTGTAGAGCGCATCCGGCGTAGCGCTCACATAGGCCAGCACTGCGCGGTCGTCGCCGTAATTATTGATCAGATCGCCCCATTGCTGGCGCTCCAGCGCCGTGGCATTGGCCGCGCGCTGCTCGACCCAGGCGAGTTGTTCGTCATTCAGCTTGCCACCCCACATATAGAGCAGGTCTTTTACTTCCTGGCTTTCCGGGCCTTTGCCTTCAGCCAGTTGCTTAAAGATGGCGGTTGCATCCGCCTTATGGCCATCATTCAGCAGTGAAAAAGCGATCTGACGTTTGTTCGTAGCCGAGATTTTCGGGTTATTGGCCATGGCAATACGTTCTTCACGCGTCAGCTTGCGGGCAGGGGCACCGCCGGTCGATTTGGCGGTGAGTTGCGCATACATTTTCTTCCATTCGCCGCCGCGGTCTTTGGCGTAGGCTTGCACGAAAGGCATCGCCGTCTGACGCTCGCCGTTATTAAGCAGCGCATAAGCATAGTTCAATTGAGCGCGGTCGTTTCCTTTGCCCGATTTCAGGGATTTTTCTGCATACTCGGTAAGCTCGGCGCGGGCCGATTTATCGGTGCGGGCCAACTTGCTCAGCGTGGCGAGATACATGCTATCGTCCGCGCCTTCGGCCTTCATTTGTTCGCGCACATAGGGCAGGGCTTTGGCATGGGCATTATTGCCCACATACGCCGCGATCAGGATGTCGCGGTTCATCGGGCTCGGGTCGCGCGCATACAAACGCTCGGCCACATCGACCGCCACATCGCCATGGCCGCGGTCATTCGCCAGGTAGAATAAATCCTGCAACTTCACCACCGGTACCGTGTTGGCGTTCGCTTCGAGCCACGGAGTCGTAATATCTTTGCGCCCGGAGGCGGCACCCAGGCGGACATGGGCTTCCACCACACTTGGATGGGCCTCCGGCTTGGCCGCCTGCAAGGCGATCGGGTCAATCACTTCCGTCGGGCGGTCGGCGATAATGAAAAGCTGCGCATATTCGGCGATCTGCCCGTTGGTCATCTGGTCGACCGGCGGATACTGCGCAACGATCGCGTCAAAACAGGCGGTTTTCTCGGCGCGGGCGCAGGCTTCAGCCAGGCGCAGCCGCTGCAACTGCGATAACTCCGTATTAAGCGCAACTTCGATTTTTGCGTCCTGATCTTTCGCTTCGGTGAGAATCGCCAGCACGGCCGCCAGCACCGGCTTGTTGGTCAGGTAGGTAGGCTCATTGAAGCGCTGCTCGAGCACGGCCAGCACGCTGGGAGCGTTTTCGCTGCGCGCGACTTCCACGATGTTAAGCGCCTGCTCTTCGTTAAAATCTTCTACCACCAGGCTATTGGCGATGCCCTCTGCGGCCTCGATATCGTCGCGTTTCAGCGCCAGTTGCATGTAGGGGATGTAAAGCTCCGGCACCATCTGGCCTTTGGCTTCGATGGAGGCCAGCAGGTTATACGCGTAATCGCTACGGTTGGCGGTAATCAGCGCATTCACATACGCCACCGCCAGTTCGCTCGACGTGTCGATCCAGCCTTCATGCGGCTCGACAAGTGCAATCGCTTTGTCGGCATGGCCGCTATAATGCAGGATATTCGCCAGATCGGCTAATTCCACGGCCGATTTGTTTACTTGGGTCGGCGGTGCGCTCACCGTGGCTTCGGGCGTGGTCGCGGGCGGTATTTCGGTGGGCGTGCTGGGTGGCGGTGCGGCATCGACCCATTGCTTGGCGATGGCGAACGCATCCTCAGCCTGGCCCTTTTCAGCCAACACGCTCACTTTAATCCGCGTGACGGCGTAGCTGTTGAAAGCAGGGTGCTTGGCTTCCAGCTGCTCCAGCGTGGCGAGCGCCCCATCCTTATCGCCGATAACCACCTGCATGGTGGCGAGATCGGCATACGCTTCCGGATTTTGCCCGTTGGTGACCTCGACGATGCGTTTCAGCACCTCGACCTGCTTCGGGTAGTTTTTGTCGGCATTGTAAATGTTCGACAGCACGCGCAAATTAGCTTCCGTCGGCTCGGCATTGGCAATCGCTTCGAGCTGCGCGTTGTATTTCGCCTGCTCACCGGCCAGCTGATACTGCTCGGCCAGCTTCTTGCGGCCTTGTACATCGTTCGGGTTGGCGGCCACATATTCTTCTAAAAGGGCGATAGCGGCAGGACGGTCGCCTTCGGTTATCCGCTTGTCGGCCAGCGCCGAGATGATCGGCAGCGAGCGGCGGCCCTGGGTGTATTCCATTTCCACATCGACATTGCCGAGATCAATCGTCTGTTGGTCACGCTGCTGCGCAATCTGCACGTCCTGCTCGCTCGGCAGGAGGAAGAAGCTCACCCCAATCCCGACAGCTACCAGTAGTAGTGCGACGATGATATACTTACGCATCGTTATCCTCGAATTCTGTAGCTATCGGTTCGATTGGTTCATATCTGCGGGCCTGCTTGCTGTGCGGTTCAGGAGAGAGCTGCCGGAGGTCTGGAGAGGTGACATAAGGGGCAAAGCCATGCGCGCGCTGAAGCGCGTATAGGAGCTGTATGCCGTCCACATCATCCTTGTTCCAGTAGTCCAACGTATATATTTTTAATTGAGGCGATTGCCGTTGTGCAGCGTGCAGTTGAGCGACCACCTGACGGTAGGTATTAGGCGAGAACAGCCTGGATTGTCCAGTAGAAACATTGGTTTCGGCCAAAACGCTCTCAGCCAGGATGAAATCCAGTTGCTCAGAAACCTCAGGTAGAATGGCCAAGCCGCGATTCATCATCAGCTTCATGGCGGGGTAGGTGGTGCGGATATCCCGTACCAGCTGAATAGCGGCTAAGCGGTTGGCTTCGCCCAATTCTTTACCCTTCTCTGCGGCATAGTGCAGGGGGCTGTCGAGCGTGTCGAGCATGATGCCGCTGAAGCCCTTGGCCTCGGCATCTGCCACTTGTTCCAGCACCCGGCTTCGCCATGCGGCGTAGGTAAGGTCGACCACATGGCTATCCCAGGTCGCATTATGGGCAAGAATTGCCCCGCTACCCTTCAGCTTGGTCAGAAACGGCGCATCCTGGGCAATTTCCCCGCCGCTGACATAGGCCAGCACCGTAATGTCCCTATCCAGCAGCGGTGCCAGCTTCGGATGATGCTGGCGGTCGAACACCACCAAATCATACTCCGTGAAGGCGCTGGATGGCAGCGTATGGTCGTAATACACCGCCCAGCGCTCCAGTTTCGGGCCGGGCGCTGGGGTGGGGGCGCAACTGGCGCAGCAGAACAGGGCGAGGAGGGCGCGCCAACGACGGATCATGGGGCCTCCACCAATTGGCGCAGACCATCAGCCAGCGTGGTGGTCGCCGTAAAGCCTAGTTCGGCTTTCGCGCGCGATGGGTCGCCACAGGAATGTCGGATATCGCCGGTGCGAGCCTCGGCCAGCTGGGTAACAGGAGTCTCGCTCATTGCGCGGCCAAGCTGGTCGGCCAGCTGGCGCAGGCTGGTCTGGGTGCCCGTGCAGCCATTATAGAGTCCGGCGGCTTTCGCTTGCTGCCAGGCGGCGAGCAAAAGACGCACGATATCGCCCACGTAAATAAAGTCGCGGGTTTGTCCGCCATCCCCAAAAAAGGTGAGGGGCTGTCCGGCGTGCAATTGCGCGGCAAACTTGCTGATAACGCCGGAATAGGGCGAGGAGGGATCCTGCCGGGGGCCGTACACGTTGAAAAACCGCAAGCCCGCCGAACGCACGCCCCGCGCCTGCCAGGCGGCGGCGGCCATACGTTCGTTGGTTAGTTTATGGTTGCCGTAAAGGCTTAGTGGCCGTGGCACGGCGGTTTCCACCAGCGGCAGCGCGTCGTTATCGCCATAAATCGCCGCTGAAGATGCATAGATAACGGGAATGGCGCGGGCGGCGGCGGCTTCAAAAATGAGCGCGGTGCCGGCGACATTGGTGCGTTCGGCGCGGGCGGGCTCCTGTTCGCATACCGGGACCGAAGCAATCGCGGCGAGGTGGAAAATGGCTTCTGCCTCGCGGCAGGCGGCCTGCAGCGTGGCTGCGTCGGCGATATCGCCCTCGACCAAGCGGGCCTGGGGCGGGAGATTCGCGCGCTTTCCGGTGGAGAGATCATCGAGAACAGTTACCGCATGGCCGGCCGCGACCAGCGCTTCCGCTAAATGCGAGCCAATAAATCCGCAACCGCCCGTGACAAGTATTTGCATGGGGAAACAGTAGGGGATTGCAGGCCTTCGCGTAAAGAGAATGTCGGCCTTCGCCGCCTCTGAGCAGCAGATTCAGCGCGCATTTCGGCGCGGGAGCCACATATAGCTATTCGGTGCGTTCGCGCGAAAGAAAGAAGCGGCGCGTTAGTGGCCGAGCTTTTTCAGCAGCCGGTTGGTGGCACGCTCGATCAAGCCATAGACGTGCTCGAAATCGTTGGCATCGCCATAATACGGGTCGGGCACGCAGCCTTCGCTATGCTCGCAATGCGGCAGGTATTTCACGATCTCGGCCGTGGCGTCGGCTGGCGCCATGCGTTTAAGTGCGGCGAGATGGCTCTCATCCATCGCCAGAATCAAATCGAAATCGTAAAAATCTTCCGGCCGCATATTGCGCGCGCGCAGATCACTCATATCCACCCCGCGGCTTAGCGTCGCCTGCTGCGAGCGCGGATCGGGCGCCTGGCCGATATGGTGCGAATCCACCCCGGCTGAATCATGATGGAAAAAATGGGCAAGATTGCGCGCGTGAATCACATGGCGAAACACCGCTTCCGCCGTGGGGGAGCGGCAGATATTGCCCGTGCATACGAAGAGAATGGAATACGGTTTCTTGTTGTTCATTGGTCATGCCATATATAGCACAGAAGCGGCACAACAACAATGCTATTCCCGTGCGCTGCGGGAGAAAGTCAGGATCATGGATGCAATCGAACTACTGCTGACCCGCCGCTCTACCAGCGTCAAGCATCTGGCCGAACCGGCACCCACGGCCGAGGAGCTGGAAATCATTCTGCGCGCCGCGACCCGCGTGCCCGACCACGGCAAGCTGACGCCCTGGCGCATCGTGGTGCTGAACGACCCGCAAAAGCTGGGCGATATCGCCGCGGCGCTTTTTGCCCACCAATATCCGGATGCCGACGAAAAACAGCTCGCCCATGAGCGCCATTTATTCACCCGTGCACCGCTGGTGCTGGCCGTGATTTTCACGCCGAAGGTGAATTTCAAAGCGCCGGAATGGGAGCAGATGCTCTCGGTCGGCGCGGTGTGTATGAATATCCTGCATGCCTGCCACGCGCTGGGCTACGGCGCCAAATGGCTGTCGGAATGGGTGGCCTACCGCAGTGAAATCCTCACCGCGCTGGGCGGTGGCGAAGGCGATAAAATCGCCGGATTCATCTATATCGGCAGCAAAACCGAGGAGCCCGAAGATCGCGAACGGCCCGAGCTGAGCGCTGTCGTTAGCGAGTATTGATGAGGTTCTAACGACCAAGCTCCTGAGGGCTACGCTCGACACCTGCACTGCTTGGTGATTTTTGGCCAGTATCTGCAGGCTGCATGCTCGCACGCAAACCAGCCAACATCTCCGGCGTAAGCGCCGCTTCTACCTGACGCTGCGCCTGCTCCATGGCGCGATTGCCCGCACGGTTGGCATTAGCTGCTATGGTGGTGGCTTCTGCCTCACTCAGTGGTTCAGCACCGCGCGGTAGGGTCGCGCCTAGAATCGTATGGGTATTGGTTACATACGCGGTATCTATTGCTGGCATATCCTGCGGATGCTGATGGGTCGCATTTTGAATCCCGGTAAGCATTCCGACTCCGCGTTGATGCTCGACCAGCAATGCTTTCGTTTCATCGCTCTCAAGGCGACCATTGCCATTGCGGTCGAGCGTTTCAGCGATACGCTGCAATGCTGCGCCTTGGACAGGATGAGCAGTCATCGCTTCCTGGATTTCCTTGTGCATGCGAGCAGGGCCTTGGTCATCGGGCTTGGACGGCGCACTCATGGAAACTCCTCTTTAATAAGAGCATTATACCCAGGGAGTTATTAATGAAAGCTTAAGGATTCGGCGCAAGGGTGAGCTTCAACCCTTCATGCTCGGGGCCAAGAATAATCTGGCAGGAAAGGCGCGAGTTTGCTTCCACCGCCATGGCGTCGTCGAGCATCATTTCTTCGTCCGCATTGGGCGGCGCCAGCTTATCCAGCCATTCGGGCGCCACATACACGTGGCAGGTGGCGCAAGCGCATGCACCGCCGCACTCGGCTTTGATGGGCAGGCCGTAATCGCGGATGACTTCCATCGCGCGCCAGCCTTCCAGCCCATCGAGCCTGTGCTCGATGCCGGTATAATCGGTGACGTGGATGGTGACGTTTTTCATGGGCTCTCTCTCACGTGTTTTGTCATTCCTGCGAAAGCAGGAATCCCCTTGCGGACTGTATAGGAGATTCCTGCTTTCGCAGGAATGACAAAAGTAACCAAGGCAGGGATAAAATTATTTCACGCCCAGTTTCTTCTGCAGATCGGTCGAGCTGGTAGTGTACTGGAAACGTAGCTTTTGCTCCGGATACACATAACGGAACGCCTGCTGGCTCATCAGCGCGGCTTCGTGGAAGCCACTTAAAATCAGCTTTAGCTTGCCGGGGTAGCTATTAATGTCGCCAATGGCGAAGATACCGGGCGTCGAGGTTTCAAATTTCTCCGTATCGACTGGAATCAGGTTCTCATGCAGGTTGAGGCCAAATTCCGCCACCGGGCCGAGCTTCATGGTGAGGCCGAAAAAGGGCAGCAGCGCGTCGCATGCGATGCGTGTCGTGTTTTTCTCGTTATCGGTGACGTCGATGGCGGTGAGTTGGCCATCGGCACCCTGAAGCCCGCTCACCTGGCCGAATTTCAAGTCAATCGCGCCTGCGGCGGCGAGTGCGCGCATCTTCTCCACCGAGTCTGGCGCGGCGCGGAATTCGTCGCGGCGATGGATGAGGGTGAGATGGGCGGCGAGGGGGGCGAGGTTCAGTGTCCAGTCGAGGGCGGAGTCGCCACCGCCGACAATCACAAGTTTTTTGTCCCGGAACTGCTCCATTTTGCGCACGGCGTAAAAAACACTGGTGCCTTCATACGCGTCGATCCCGGCAATCGGCGGCTTCTTCGGCACGAAACTGCCGCCACCGGCTGCTATCACCACCACCTTGGCCTCGATCACCGTGCCCTGATCGGTGGTGACGCGCCAATGCCCGTCCACCTGCTCAAGCTTCTCCGCCATCTGGCTGACGTGAAATTCCGGTTTAAACGGCGCGATCTGTTCCAGCAGCGCATCGGTCAGCCCCTGGCCGGTTACCACCGGCAGGGCGGGAATATCGTAAATCGGCTTTTCCGGGTACAGCTCGGCGCATTGGCCGCCTGGCCGGTTAAGAATATCGATCAGGTGGGTCTTCAGGTTCAGCAGCCCCAGTTCAAACACGGCAAACAACCCCACCGGCCCTGCGCCAATAATGACGACATCGGTGCGATGCGTGCCGCCGGGGGCATGGGAGGTAAAGGATTCAAACATCATGGGCGGGTGATAAGAAGTCACGCCCCCTCTGGCAAGTAATTTATGGTGAACTATATAGAACACCGGACAACCAGCTTGCCGTAGCCATTGGATTTTTATCCCGGTTTGGTAAAGTGCGTCCGTCATGCGACCAAAAGGAGTATTCCATGAGCAACAAACCCGTTACCGACGCACTGAAGAAAACCCTCGCCGATACCTATGTATTGCAGCTGAAAACCCAGAATTATCACTGGAACGTGGAAGGCCCAAATTTCCGCAGCCTGCACCTGATGTTCGAGGAGCAATACAACGAACTGTTCGCCGCGGTGGACATCATTGCCGAGCGTATCCGCGCCCTGGGCGAAAAAGCCCCCGGCACTTATGCCGAATTTGCCAAGCTCAGCAAACTGAAAGAGGGTGTCGATAGCCTCGATGGCACGGCCATGGCCAAAGACCTGCAGAAAAGCAATGAGCAGGTCGCGAAGAACCTTAAAACGGCACTGGCCGCGGCCGAAAAGGCCGACGACGCCTCCACCGCCGATCTGCTAACCCAGCGTATCACCGTGCACGACAAAGCCGCATGGATGCTAAAAAGCATCGCGGCATAAAGGCGTCGGCGCAAACAGGCTGCGCCGTCGCATTCGCGCGCTTGACCGGGCGAGGGAAGCTGGTTACAACCAGCGCCTCGCCACGCGCGGCCGGGTAGCAAAGTGGTAATGCACGGGTTTGCAAAACCCGTATACGGCGGTTCGATTCCGCCCCCGGCCTCCATTCTATTCCTTCGGATGGGCGCAGCCGCGCCCGAAGGAAATAGAATAAAGCAAGGTTGCGGGATCGAATGGCGTTCACCCCGAGGCCAACCGGCCGAGGCGAGGCAAGCGTAGCGCGCCAATTCCGCCCCCGGCCTCCACCGCTTTTGCCCGTGCCATTGGCGCGGCTCAGCAAAAGCGCGTGTCCCCCAAAGCGTTAGCGTAGGGGGACGCAAATGGGCCGCATGGCGCTAGCGCTCAGCGTTCTGCTAATTCGCTACAGTTCAGTGGTGAAAAAGATTATTTTGCAAACCATACGCACATTTTAGTATCGTTTGCGCTAAACCCCCGTTACATGCTGAGTATCATGAGATTGTCCCTTCGTTTTACCGCCGCCACCCTCGCGATGCTGCTTAGCAGCACCTCGCTCGCCCATGCCAGCAGCTTCACGCAAGCGCTGGAGGCCACGTACCGAACCAATCCGGTCATTCAAGCCGAACGTGAGCGCCAGAAGGCGACCGACGAAGGCGTGGCGCAGGCCCTTTCGAATTTCCGCCCCACTATCGGCGCTGGCTACGAGCGCGGCGAGCAGGACACCAGCATCAATGGCGTCAGCACCGAAGGATCCTACGAGGATAAAAACCTCACCTTGAATCAGCCCCTGTTTCGCGGTGGCTCCACCATCGCCGATTATCAGGCCGCCAAACAACGCGTGAAGGCAGGGCAATTCGCCCTTTCCGGTACCGAGCAGCAGGTGATGCTCGACGCCATCGCCGCTTACATGGATGTGGTCGCCGCCAGCGCCATTCTGGAGCTTTCGCGTAATAACGAGGATGTGCTAAAACGCCAGCTCACCGCCTCGCAGGAGCGGTTCGAAGTTGGCGAGGTAACGCGCACCGATGTCGCCCAGTCCGAAGCNNCGCCCAGTCCGAGGCGCGTCTGTCGAACTCCCATACTGATGTCATCAGTGCCGAAGGGCAGTTGATTTCGGCCATCGCCACTTATGAACGGGTCATCGGCCACAAGCCTGAAGGTGCGCTCAATGTGCCCGACCAATTACCCGTTTTGCCAGCCAGCCTCGAAGAGGCACTGGCCAAGGCGCAGGTGGCTAACCCGCAATTGCTTTCGACGATCCATCTTGCCAAATCGGCCAAATACGACACCCGCAACTTTATGGGCACCCTTTTGCCGCAAGTCGCCCTGGTAGGCAGTATTTCGCGTCAGGAGGGGGCGGCGACCTTCGGTGGTACGTCGGATTTTGACCAGGATACGATCGGCGTCCGGGTCAG
>DITH01000180.1 GCA_002422745.1 Alphaproteobacteria bacterium UBA6189 | reverse complement strand
GCAGAAAATATGCGCATCATCCTGCACGAAGCCACGCACGCGCATCAGCCCATGCAGCGCGCCCGAGGGTTCGTTGCGGTGGCACGAGCCGAATTCCGCCATGCGCAGGGGCAAATCGCGGTAGCTTTTGATGCCGACGTTGAAAATCTGTACGTGGCAGGGGCAGTTCATCGGTTTGATGGCGAGGGTTTTTTCTTCGGATTCGGAGATAAACATATTCTCCTGGAATTTTTCCCAATGGCCCGATTTTTCCCACAGGATGCGATCGACCAGAATCGGCGTTTTTACTTCCACATAATCGTTCGCGCGCAGCTTGCGGCGAATGAAATTCTCTAGCTCGCGATAAATCGTCCAGCCTTTGTCGTGCCAGAAAACCTGGCCGACCGCCTCTTCCTGGATATGGAATAAATCGAGCTCGCGGCCCAACTTGCGGTGGTCACGCTTTTCGGCCTCTTCCATCATGGTGAGGTAAGCTTTGAGCTCTTTTTCCGTGGCGAAACCTACGCCATAAATGCGCTGGAGCATTTTGTTTTTTGCATCGCCCCGCCAATAAGCGCCCGAAAACTTCGTGAGCTTGAAGGCGAGGGGGATTTTGGAGAAATGCGGCGCATGCGGCCCGAAACATAAATCGATAAACGCGTCGTCGCCATCGCCCTGGCGGTAGAGGGAGATTTCGCCATCCGGCGCGCCTTCGATAATCTCGGCTTTATAGGGTTCACCGCGCTTTTTAAACAGCGCGATTGCCTCCGCCTTCTGCCACATTTCACGCGTCACGCTTTTGCCGCGCGCGTGAATCTCTTTCATCCGCGCTTCAATTTTCGGCAAATCGTCCGGCGTGAGCGGGGTGTCGAGCTCGATATCGTAATAGAAGCCGTGCTCGATCGTGGGGCCGATAGCTAGCTTGGCACTTGGCCAAAGTTCCTTCACCGCGTTGGCCAGCAGTTGCGCCGTGGTGGTATGGCGAATGATATCGAGCCCTTCCGCATCCTTCGCGGTGAGGATGGCAAACTGTGCATCCTCGGTAAGTGGTAGGTACAGATCGCGCTGCTCGCCGTTTACCTTCATGCCGACGGCGGCTTTGGCAAGCCCTGCGCCAATGCTGGCGGCCACTTCCTCGCCCGTCGTGCCAGCGGGATACTGGCGGGTCGAGCCATCCGGCAAGGTAAGGGTAATCATGTGCATGGCGGCGTGGGCGTCGGTCATAATCTCTCCGTAAGGGCGCGTAGAGTAGGGTTTTCGCGCATTCTGTCAACGTTGCTCCATTATAACTGGAGCGATACCAGTACGCGGTCGACCGATAACGCACTTAAGTCACGCTCGCGCAGCACCGTCACCGGCCCCACCGGCGCGGCACGTACGGGATCGGATTCGGCGCTGAACAGCACGGTGCTCGGGCAGCCGGCCGCGGCGATAATATGCATCGGCCCGGTATCGTTGCCCACCGCCAGGCTTGCCGCCCGGGCAAGCGATGCCAGCTGCGGAATGGTTGTCTTGCCGCAAAGATTGATGCTGTGCGGAACCCGGGTGGCGATATCCGTCAGCACCTCCTCCTCCATGGTCGAACCGATGAGCACCGGGGTAATTCCCTTGGCTACCAGCTCCATCGCCAACGCGGCGTATTGTGCCGCAGGCCAACGCTTGGCAGGCCGATGCGCGGCGCCGCCAGGCACCAGCAACGCAAAACGCTGGGGCAGGGCCAGATTAGTAATATCGCCCGTCAGCCATGAAAGCTCAGGCTGGCCAACCACCACACCTGCGACGGCTAGCTGCGCCCGTAAATTTTCCAGCGCATGGCGCGTGGTATCGTAGGGCGGGCGGGTATGGCTGGCAAAGCGGCTACGGTTGCTGATATTTGGCCAAGGCCGCGCCATTAGCCACTGGTAGAACGTAGTACGTTGCGAACACTGTAAATCATATACCCACGCCCAGCGGTAACTGTTGAGCATGGTTTTAAGGCGGGCCAGCCCCCGTCGATGAAACAGGCGGGGTTTGCTGTCCACCCAGATTTCGTTAAAATACGGACTCTGCGCCATAAGCTCGGCATAGGGCTTAGTAGTCAACAGTACGATGTTCGCATCGGGGTGCGCCCGGCGAATACCGTCAAAGGCGGCCGTGGCCAGGATTATATCGCCCAGCGCACCATGCTTGATGACCAGGATGGGGTTTTCACGCATGGGTGCCTGCGTGTAACGGCTCCGCTTCAGTAGGGCAATCAGCAGAGGGCTGCAGCTCGTTTAGCTGCAATACTTCCCGATAGACCGCGATGGTTTTTTCTTTCATCTGGTCCGACGTAAAATGCCGCTGCACATGGCGGCGGGCGAAATCGGCCATGGCGCGTACCGTCGCTTCATCGCGGGTGAGCGCATAGCGGATCGCTTCCGCCATGGCGGTTGGGTCCTCCGGCGGCACCAGATAGCCGGTTTCATTCGGAATAATCGTCTCGCGCGCGCCACCATGGTCAGTCGCCACTACGGCCACCCCCATCGCTTGGGCTTCGATGGCGATGCGGCCAAATGCTTCAGGTTTGCTGGAGGAAACCACCACCAATTGCGATAGCTGGTAAGCTTCGTTCATCGCTTTCGTCGCATCGGCCAGCCGCACTTTGCCTTCAAGACCACTGGCGATAATCTGTGCCTTTAGCTCGGCACGGAAATCTTCATGGCCTTCGTCCTTCCCGGCGATAATGCAGAGAAAATCCATGTCGGTAAGCTGTGCAAGCGCGGCGATCAGCACATGCTGGCCTTTGATGCGGCTGATACGTCCGGGGCAGAAAATAATCGGCACATGCTCATCCGGTAGCCGCCACTGACGGGTGAGGGAGGCCAGCCGCTCGGAATTGATATGGCGTTCGCCAAACACCGCAAAATCAACCCCGCGCGGAATCAGCCGGATACGGCCGGGATCGAGCTGGTATTGCTCGAGCAGGTGCTCGCGCACATACTGAGAAATCGCAATCACCCGCGCGCCGTAAGTCATCACGCGGTTATACGCCTTCTTGCCGAGGCCTGTGAGTCCGTATACCCCGTGGAACGTGGTCACGAGAGGAATCCCCGTCCATTTTGCCGCGAAATAGGCAGCCCAGGCAGGGGCGCGTGAGCGGGCGTGAATCAGGCTGATCTGGCGCTCACGAATCAGTTTGGCCAGCCGCCGTGCATTCTGAAAAATCACCAGCGGATTTTTGCGGTGCAGTGGTAAATTAATATGTTGCCCGCCCGCATGGGTGACGTGCGGCACCATCGACCCGCCCGCCGAGGCTACCAGCGGTACCATACCTGCCTGACGGATGGCCGCGGTGATCTCGATCGTACCGCGTTCCACGCCGCCCGATTCAAGCTTCGGTAGCACTTGCAGAATGATGGGAGATGTGGTTCCAGGTTTCAGGTTTAGCTTCCGGTTGCATCTTGATGCGTTAGTTACTAACACGAGCCCTAGCTGTAACCTGAAACTAGGAACCTGCAACCTGAAACCACTTTTCCACACCACCGCATCCGGCCACCGCATTGCCTACCAGCATCAGGCGGGCGAGGGCATGGGCGTCGTTTTTCTCGCCGGCTACCGCTCCGACATGGAATCGACCAAAGCTGCGATGTTGGCCGAGCATTGCGCCGACCAGAACATTCCCTTCACTCGCTTTGACTACTTCGCCCATGGCCAATCGGATGGCGACTTCATCGATTACGAAATCGGCAAGGCGCTCGACGACACGCTCACTGTGCTCGACGACATTGCCGTACGTGAGGTCATCCTCGTTGGCTCATCCATGGGCGGCTGGCTGGGGCTGCTTGCCGCCATACAACGGCCGCAGCAGGTGCGCGGATTTGTGGGCGTCGCTGCCGCGCCGGATTTTACCGAGCGGCTAATGTATAAAAAAATGCTGCCCGAGCAGCGTCGCGAGATCGAAGAAAAAGGCGTGCTGTACCTGCATAGCGAGTATTTCGATAACGACTACCCCGTGACCTTACAGTTCATTCACGAGGCGCGGCAGCATTTGCTGCTCGATCACCCGATTCCGCTATCGATTCCGATCCATTTGCTGCAAGGGCAGCGTGACGAGGATGTGCCGTGGGAGCTGGCGTTGCAGATTACCGAAAAGCTGGTGGGCGACGATGTCACGGTCACCCTTATCAAGGATGGCGACCACCGTCTCAACCGCCCGCAGGACCTTGCGCTGCTTAGCGAGGCGGTGCATAGAATAAGAACGTCATTGCGAGGAGCGTAGCAACGTGGCAGTCCATTTTTTTCATTCCCGCGAACGCGGGAATCTCCTTCAAGTGGATCCCTGCGTTCGCAGGGATGACAACAGCGATCATAAAGGAATTCTATGAAACCCACTCAAAAACCCGCCAATCCCTGCTTTTCCTCTGGCCCCTGCGCCAAGCGTCCCGGTTGGTCGCCCGCCGCGCTCGCCGACGCCGCGCTTGGTCGCTCGCACCGCGCCAAAATCGGCAAACAGAAGCTCAAGGAAGTGATCGACCGCAGCAAAGCCATCCTCGGGATTCCTGCGGATTATAAACTCGGCATCGTACCCGCCTCGGATACCGGCGCGGTGGAAATGGCGCTGTGGAGCATGCTGGGCGCGCGCGGGGTCGATGTGCTGGCCTGGGAAGCCTTCGGAAAAACATGGGCGGGCGATTGTAAAAAACAGCTGAAGATTGCCGACCTGAATGTCTACGATGCGCCGTACGGGCAACTGCCCGATCTCGCACAAGCCGATTGGTCGCGCGACGTGGTGTTCACCTATAACGGTACCACCTCCGGCGTGCGCGTGCCCGACCTGCACTGGATTCCGGCTGAGCGCGAAGGCCTCGCCATCTGCGATGCGACCAGCGCTGTGTTCGCCATGGATGTCGATTTCAGCAAGCTCGATGTGGTCACCTGGAGCTGGCAGAAGGTGCTGGGCGGTGAGGGCGCGCATGGTATGATAGCCCTTTCTCCGCGTGCCGTCGCACGGCTGGAGAGCTACAAGCCCACCTGGCCGCTGCCAAAGATTTTCCAGATGACGAAAGACGGCAAGCTGATCGATGGGATTTTTGTCGGCGAAACCATTAACACCCCCTCCATGCTGGCGGTGGAGGACGCGCTGGACGCGTTGAAATGGGCCGAGTCCATCGGCGGGCTGCCAAGCCTTGTTGCGCGCTCGGAAGCCAATCTAAAAACGCTGCATGACTGGGTCGACGCCACGCCGTGGGTTGATTTTCTCTGTGCCGATGCTGCGACGCGCTCCTGCACCTCCATCTGCTTTACCATCACGGATGATTGGTATGCCGGCTTAAGCGACGAGGCGAAAACGAAAGCGCTAAAAGATTTCACCGCCCTGCTCGATAAAGAAGAAGTCGCCTATGATATCGGCGCTTACCGCGATGCGCCGGCGGGCCTGCGTATCTGGGGCGGGGCGACGGTGGAGCGGGCCGATATTTCGGCGCTGCTTCCATGGCTCGACTGGGCGTGGGGCGAGGTGAAAGCGACTGCAAAGGCGGCGGCGTAGCTTAATGCGCCTGGCCCTGTGGCGCGCCATAGCCATATTCCAGCCGGTGCATCGCTTTTTGGCGCTCAAAGGCTTTGACTAACGTCGCATCGTCTAACGTATGGAAATGCCCCATATCGATTTCGCGGGTGGCGATCGCATCACTATGGTGGCGTATAAACCTATCCAGAAATTCCTGCTCGTCGGGCCGGGCATAGGCAGCCATCCGCACGCCTTCGGCAGGATCGAGGATGGTAAGAATCCGCTCCCGCAATGGCGGATGTGCATGTAAATGCGCGAGTATTTCCTCGCTACGCGTGCGGATATCTTGCTGCGGCATGCCATCCTCCGCACTCATAACTTGACCTGTCCTTGTGGTTTCCCGTAAAGCATCGCCTCAACCGTACCACGCAAACGTTAAGAGTTTCCTATGCCCAAAGTGCTGATATCCGACAAGCTGAGTCCCCAAGCCATTGACATCTTCAAGGATCGCGGGGTGGAGGTCGATATCAAAACCGGCCTGTCGGAGGATGAGCTGATTGCCATTATCGGCGATTATGATGGGCTTGCCATCCGTTCAGCCACGAAGGTGACGCCGAAAGTGCTCGATGCAGCCACGAACCTGAAAGTCGTCGGCCGCGCTGGCATCGGGGTCGATAACGTGGATGTGAAAGCCGCCACGGCGCGCGGCGTCGTGGTCATGAACACGCCGTTCGGCAATTCGGTGACCACGGCCGAGCACAGCATTTCGCTCATGATGTCGCTGGCTCGGCAAATTCCGGCCGCCAACCAGTCGACCCACGACGGCAAATGGGAAAAGAATAAATTCATGGGCGTCGAAATGGCGGGAAAAACCCTCGGCCTCATCGGCTGTGGCAATATCGGCAGCATCGTGGCCGACCGCGCCCAGGGCCTCAAAATGAAAGTGGTAGCGTTTGATCCCTTCCTTTCGGCTGAACGCGCGCAGGCTATTAACGTGGAGAAGGTGGAGCTCGACGAACTGCTCAAGCGCGCCGATTTCATTTCGCTGCACACACCGCTGACCGACACCACCCGCCATTTACTGAACAAAGACACGCTGGCTAAAACCAAAAAGGGCGTGCGTATCGTCAATTGCGCACGCGGTGGGTTGGTGGTGGAAGCCGATATCAAAGCCGCGATCGAGTCAGGCCAGGTAGCCGGTGCGGCATTCGACGTGTTCGAGGAAGAGCCCGCGAAGTCCAACCCGCTTTTCGGCATGGATCAGATCATCTGCACGCCGCATCTCGGCGCCTCCACCAACGAGGCGCAGGAGAACGTCGCGCTGCAGGTNNAAAAGCAACGTGCTGTTTGGCATGGAGCAAGTGGTGTGTACCCCGCATCTGGGCGCCTCGACTGCGGAAGCACAAGAGAATGTTGCCATTCAGGTGGCCGAACAAATGGCCGAGTACCTCACGGTCGGCACCGTTACCAACGCACTGAATATGCCCAGCGTATCGGCGGAGGATGCAGCGCGCCTGAAGCCGTATCTCGAGCTTTCCGGTGCACTCGGCGCTTTTGCCGGGCAAATGACGAAAGGCGGCCTTACCAAAGTCAGCATCGAGTTTGAAGGCAAAGTGACTGAGCTTAACACTAAGCCGCTTACCGCCGCGGCACTCAACGGCCTGCTTGCGCCGTTGATGGAGGGGGTGAACATGGTGAACGCGCCCGTCGTGGCGAAGGAACGCAATATCGATGTGAGTGAAGTGCGTCACGAGCGCACGGCGCACTACAAAACCCTGATGAAGGTGAAGGTGGCCTACGACGGCGGCGCCTTCGAAATCGCCGGCACGCTGTTCGGCGATAAGCCGCGCATTGTGTCCATCAACGCGATTCCGCTGGAAGCCTCGATCGGCAGCCGCATGCTGTTCGTGGCTAACGAGGATAAGCCCGGCCTGATCGGCAATCTTGGCCAATTACTGGGGGACGCAAAGATCAACATCGCCAACTTCAATCTCGGCCGTAACAAAGAAGCCACAGAAGCCGTCGCGCTAATCGAGGTAGATCAGGAGGTGGCGGCCGACCTGCTGGGCAAGATCGCCGCTCTGCCAAGCGTGCAGGATGTTAAGGTCTTGACTTTATAAGAGTATTATCACTTGCTATAGCCAACGGATAGTGGCCTTGCTAAGCGAATCGGGCGGATCAACACCGTATCTCGACTTTTTCACGTGAAACATTTATGCAACAGTCGCGTTAAATATGTTGCGATATCGCCACGCAGACACATTCCCTCTTCCGGGAGTTCTAGCTTAGGCGCATCCTGCACCCAGAGGCGCCCCAAGCGCCCGGGTCATTCCAAAATAATTATGTGCCGTTAACTAACCCTTAACCGCTTGAATGCTAAGTTCAGCGGTAACAAGGGATGGAGTTGTGAATGTATATCAGTGTAAATAAAAAGACCAATAATCGCCGGCCGGTGAAATATTCCGCCCTCAATTCGGCGTTGAATGCCGCCACCACCAGTGGCATCTGGATGGATGAAGAAACCAGCTCGAACGCGCCGCGCCGCACCAACCGTATCAAGCTGACCCGCGAAAAAACAGTTTTGGTCGATAGTTACGACGCCTAATCACTCGCGTAACTTTCGAGCAAGGGACTATCGCGCGCACGCTACTCCATATGCTGCCCGCCATTGACGGACAGGGTTTCGCCTGTGATGAACCCTGACTGTTCGGCGGCGAGGAAGCACACGGCGCGCGCAATTTCCTCAGGCTGGCCAAGGCGGCCGACGGGGATTTTGCTGATAATGCTTTCCAGTACTTTTTCCGGCACGGCTTTTACCATATCGGTTTCAATATAGCCCGGCGCGATGGTGTTAACGGTAACGCCCTTGGCGGCCGATTCGCGTGCCAGCGCCTTGGTAAAGCCGATTACCCCGGCCTTGGCCGCCGAGTAATTCGCCTGACCGACCTGGCCCAACTGACCGTTGACCGAGCTGATGTTGATAATGCGACCAAAGCCCCGGGCGCGCATGCCCTCGATCACCACACGGCACATATTGAACAGCGAGGTAAGGTTGGTCTCGATCACCGCGTCCC
>DITH01000117.1 GCA_002422745.1 Alphaproteobacteria bacterium UBA6189 | reverse complement strand
TGTAGTCGATGGTCGGCGCGTTCGGGCCCGTCAGGGGGCACGATTTGCGGCGGCGGAAAAACACCTTGCGGCCAGCCGGAGCAGAGCCTTGGGGACGGTCGCCCTGCGGGCGTTCGGAACGTTGTTGGAATGCCATGGTTCAATACTCCTTAGGCTGCTTCGTAATTGTCGCCGGAACGGCTCTGGAGCATCACTGAAGGCGTGGTGCTATCCATCGCGTCGACGCGTACGGTAAGGTGGCGGATCACATCTTCGTTGATGCTGATATTGCGCTCGAGCTCTTTCAGTGTCGGCGCGTCGCATTCGAGGCCGAGCATGGTGTAATGGCCTTTGCTCATTTTGTTGATTTTGTAGGCGAGCGTGCGCAGACCCCAATATTCGTTCTTCAGCACGGTGCCTTTACCGTCGGTAACCAGCTTGGTCAGGGTATCGGTGAGTTTTTGTACGTCGCCCTTGCTCAGGTCCGGACGCACGACGAAGGTCACTTCGTAGAAAGCCATGAGGCTGTCCTTTCATTAACGGCCCGCTTCGTTTGCTGCACCCCATGTGCGAGCACCTGCGGACCTGTGAATTAATGTTCCTCCACCGGAGGAGCGGGGCTTTTAGAGAAGATGGCCCCGAAAGGCAAGGGGTTTTTGGCCGGATTGTCACGGAACTGTCACGAAACATTAAGTATTGCTTAAGTTCTGGGCCGCAAGCTGAGGGTAATAACAACAGCCAATGGAGCAAACCATGCCTAACCCTGTAGACAATACCAGTGTACCTAAAGCGGATAACCTACCGAAAGAAAAGCCTGCTGAAGCTGTAGAGCGACCAGTCATTCAAGCAGATAATAGGTCGTTAGTGGATTACACGGCCACGGCGATTACACAAACGAATATAAACACGAATATCACCAATAATGTAACCATCCATTCGCCGCCGCCGACGCCGAAACCAGCGAATCGGCGCTCCAACCCTGCGCGGCGTTCCACGGCTTCTACACCAGCGCAGGCTGAGCCATCGCGTGGATTCGAGCTAAAAGCAGCGGATCTGAATGTCGAGGCGGTACTTGCCGAACAGAATGATTCCGGCAAACGGAATGTTCGGGTCACGATAGAGGCGCAGCAGACATCGTATGAGGTCAGTGAAGAACGTCGTCGACGCCCTAGTGCCAACCAAAGCCTTCAGGATGTGGGCGCATTGGTGGATGCCGCGCGTCCAGCCAATACCCATGCGTATGTTATATCCACTCACGGCACTTCGGACGATGCGTCCCTCCAAACCGTGCTGCAGGGCTATGCAAACGGAACGGTCATGCTGGTTCATACCCAGAATGGTAGGACGCTGCGTACGGATATTACCGGTTTGGATAAAGACATTACTGCTTCCGGGGTGCGTGCGATGCAGCAACAGATTTCCTTTGATGGTGAGGTGGATCGGTTCGAACAGCAGCAAATTATCGATGTGGTGACTAAAGCACGCCACGTAGCGGCTAAAGGCTAACGCAATGCTTGATTAACGAAGCGGTGGTTGTTACTTGGCTTACTATACTGGAATAGGAGTCCATGATGACCACCGCATTCGTTTTTCCCGGGCAGGGCAGTCAGGCTGTCGGCATGGGCCAGGAGCTAGCCGCCGCGTTCCCCGCCGCGCGCGATGTCTATGAAGAGGTGGACGAGGCACTCGGCTTCCCGCTTTCCAAGGTGATTCAGGAAGGGCCCGAGGCCGAACTCACCCAAACCGAAAACGCCCAACCGGCGATTATGGCGGCGTCGCTCGCCGCCTTCCGGGTGATGGAGCAGGAAATGGGTATTACCCTTCCCGGCTCGGCCGTGTGCGTGGCGGGCCATTCGCTTGGCGAATATTCGGCCCTCACGGCGGCGGGCAGTTTCTCGATCGCCGAATGCGCTATGCTGCTGAAAACCCGCGGCAATGCCATGCAGGCCGCCGTGCCGCAGGGCAAAGGCATGATGGCGGCCATTATCGGCCCGGAGCTGGAGGCGGTACAGGCGATGGTGCAGGAAGCGCGGCATCAGGCCGGGGTGAGCGAGATTATCGAAATCGCCAACCATAATGCACCCAACCAGATCGTGATTTCGGGCACCGCGCGCGGCATCGAGGTGGCCATGCAGGTGGCAAAAGAAAAAGGTGCCAAGCGCGCGCTGCCGCTGCCAGTCTCGGCGCCGTTTCACTGCAGCATGATGGCCCCGGCCGCCATGGCAATGAAAGAGGCGCTGGCCAATGCCAGCATCAGCGCGCCGCGCGTGCCGGTGGTGGCTAACGTGGTGGCCGATTATGTCGACGATCCGGATGTGATCCGCCAGCTGCTGGTGGAGCAGGTCACCGGCATGGTGCGCTGGGTGGATTCGGTGCTGGCCATGCAGGCACGTGGCATTACCCGCGTGGTGGAAATCGGCCATGGCAACGTGCTGGCCGGGTTGATCAAGCGCATTGCGCCGGAAATCGAAACAGTTAACATCGCTGCGCCGAAGGATCTCGAAACCTTCAGCAAAGCAGCTTAAGGAGAAGTCATGAATTTACACGGTAAAAAAGCACTGATCACCGGCGCCTCGGGCGGCATCGGCGGGGCGATTACCCGCGCGCTGAAAGAGGCCGGGGCCGAGGTGGCAGTGTCCGGTACGCGGGTGGAAGCGCTCGACGCGCTGAACGATTTAATCGGTGGCGGGGCAAAAATTTTGCCCTGTAACCTGACCGATGCGGCGGCGGTCGATGCATTGCCGGGCCGCGCGGAAGAAGCGTTGGGCGGGCTGGATATTCTGGTCTGCAATGCTGGGGTAACCAAAGACACACTGGCCATGCGCATGAAGGACGAAGATTTCCAGACCGTGATCGACATCAACCTGATCTCCACCTTCAAGCTTAACCGCGGCGTGCTGAAAGGCATGATGAAGCAGCGTTCGGGCCGCATTATCAATATCGCCTCGGTAGTGGCGGTGATGGGCAATCCCGGCCAGGCAAATTACTGCGCATCGAAAGCCGGGATGATCGGCATGAGCAAATCGATCGCGGCGGAAGTCGCCAGCCGTGGCATTACGGTCAATTGCGTTGCGCCGGGCTTCATCAAAACCGCGATGACCGATAAGCTCAACGAGGAACAGCAACAACGCATTACCGATAATATTCCCGCCGCACGCTTCGGCCTGCCGGAAGATATTGCCGGCGGCGTGGTGTTCCTCAGCAGTGAGGCGGCAAGCTACATCACCGGCCAGACGCTCCACATTAATGGCGGGCTGTTGATGGTTTAGTTCGCGCTTTAATTGCGCCCTGTTTCATCCAACTGTTGGGCAAGCCGGATGCCGTCTTTCGGCATGGGGTTTGGGCAAAGATTGCTTAGGAGCGCGGGATCCACCGTATAGGTGCGCTCGCGATGCGTTAGTTTCAACAGCCCCCGCCAGAGTTGCTGGAAGGGATTGGCCCCATCCTGTTCGACGCGGGCGAGCAGTTCCTGCATGGTGCCGGGTTCCAATGTATTCTGCCGCGGGGCTGCTATGCCTTCCTGCACGAAGCAATATTCACGATCGCGCCACTGGTAGAATGTGCGCCGTTCGTTGCCTATCTGCGCCGTGATGCTGGTGGCTTCAGCGTTGACGGGACCACCTTGCAGCACGGTGACACGAATATGGGGCGGGGTGTCGTCGTTCATGGCTACCAGCGGATCATGATGCTTTCCGCATCGATGGTGGTGGTGTGGGCGGCCAACGGATTGCCGGGGAATACCGGCTCCACCGTATGGCGGAAATAATCGGGCTCGGGTGTGTATTTGGGATCGTAGCAGGGCAGGCGAGGATGTTTTGCCGGGATCAGTTTGGCGATCAGTCCCGCTGGCGCCTGCGTCGTCAGGCCTTCGGTGCAGAAAAGTTTGCGCGCAAACGCCTGCCGCTCCAGCCAGTCATCGCCGTAAGCCTGTCCCGCTTCTTTAGCAGCGGCCAGATGCGCTTCCTCGAGCTGACGGGTGATGCGGTCGATCAGCGCCACCGCATGATGAATCGTGTCGTCGTCGGGTTTATACGGTGTGATGCCGTGATGGAGAATTTCACCGACCTCGGCCATATGGTTGCGCGACCACAGCTCGACCCGGTTGCCTTTCGCATCTTTCAGCAAACGAAAGCGGGTATCGCCGATATAGGAAAGCCGCAGCGTATAGGGAATCGGTTTGGGCATCGCGCACCTACCATTTTCCGTGATCGTAACAGGAAATATTTAACGAAGGTTTAACACCCCCCGCCGAAATCGCGTCGGCGGTGGCATGCCCCGCAAACCAAATAACTATATCAAAACCTTAGCGGTTTGTTTATCCCCAGTGGGTGGGCGTGGTGCATATTTTTCTTTCCCTTCCGGGCGGCTCGTGCTACTTGCCGCCCATTCCGGGGTAGCCATCCCTGAACGAGACAAAACTAATCGAAGAGGAAATCATGTCTGATATTACCGCCCGCGTGAAGAAAATCGTGGTTGAGCATCTCGGTGTTGAAGAAGCAAAAGTCACCCCGGAAGCGAATTTCATCGACGATCTCGGCGCCGACTCGCTCGACACTGTGGAGCTGGTGATGGCGTTCGAAGAAGAATTCGGTGTCGAAATCCCGGACGAAGCCGCTGAGAAAATCACCACCGTGAAAGATGCTATCGCCTTCATCGAAGCGAACAGCAACTAACTCACCTCGTGAGCCGGATTTTTAATATGGTCGCAACGCATCCTCGGGCTGGTTCCGGGGATGTGCTGTTTTAAGAGGGATCTTTATGACTCGCCGCGTTGTTGTAACTGGTATGGGGATCGTTTCGCCGTTGGGCGTTGGGGTTGATCATGTATGGAAACGGTTGATCGCCGGTGAATCTGGCGTTCGGGCCATAACGCATTTCAATGTCGACGATCTGCCGGCGAAAATCGCCGGGCAAGTGCCCAAGGGCACGGCCGACGGCGAATTCAATCCCGATGCATTTATCGAACCCAAGGAACAAAAGAAAATGGATGAGTTCATCCATTATGCCATGGGCGCCGCCGATGAGGCGATCAAGGACGCGAATCTCGACCTGTCGAGCGATGAAAAACGCCACCGCGCCGGGGTTATGATCGGCTCGGGCATTGGCGGTCTGCCGGCCATCGAAGAAGCGGTGGGGATCCTGAACGAAAAAGGCCCGCGCCGCATTTCGCCGTTTTTTATCCCGGCCTGTTTGATTAACCTGGCCTCAGGCCAAGTCAGTATCAAGCACGGGCTGAAAGGTCCCAATCACGCGGTTGTCACCGCCTGTTCGACCGGCGCGCACGCGATTGGCGATGCGGCGCGGTTGATTAAATACGGCTCGGCCGATGTGATGGTTGCCGGTTCGGCCGAAGCTACCGTCTGCCGCCTTGGGCTCGCCGGCTTCGCTGCGGCTCGCGCCCTGTCTACCAGCTATAACGAGACGCCACAAAACGCCTCGCGTCCGTGGGACCAGGGCCGCGACGGGTTCGTGATGGGTGAGGGTGCAGGCATTGTGGTGCTGGAGGAATACGAGCACGCGAAAGCCCGTGGCGCAAAAATTTACGCCGAATATGGCGGCTATGGCTTAAGCGGCGACGCGTACCATATCACCAGCCCATCGGAGGACGGCGATGGCGGGTTCCGCTCGATGCAGATGGCGCTGGCAGATGCCGGACTCAATGCCAGCGATATCGGGTATATCAATGCCCACGGCACCTCGACGCCTAAGGGCGACGAGATCGAGGCCGGGGCCGTGCGCCGCCTGTTCGATGGCGTGCCGGTATCGATGTCGTCGACCAAATCGGCCATTGGCCATTTGCTGGGCGGCGCAGGATCGGTAGAAGCGATTTTCAGCATCATGGCGGTGAAGCACGGCGTGCTGCCGCCGACACTGAATCTCGACAATCCGTCGGAATCGGTCGCGGGGATGGATCTCGTGCCGCTGCGCGCCAAAGAGAAAAAAGTGCGTGCCGCGCTGTCGAACAGCTTCGGCTTCGGCGGTACCAACGCCAGCTTGATTTTCAAAGCCATCTAATATTCATAAAAGCTTCACGTTTGGGATCGCCGAACGGAGTAGTCTGCCGCCATCATTCACTTTGGAGGCGACGATGAGCCATTATCACGAACAGCATGTCCATGTTACGGCAGACGGGGAAACCGTGCCGGTTACGTTTCACGGTATCAGCGATACCAAACGATTCCGCAATCAGGAGGGTCGACGTGTGTTGAGATGCCTGTGGGATAAGGACGAACCACGAAATGCCGCGCCGTTTTTCGCCAAGCTGCCGGAAGGCGAGGTGCGTGAGATCGATCTCGATGCGCTGGCCCAGCGACTTGCCCAGCAATGCGAGCGGCTGTATGAGGAAGGCGAGCAGGGGCCGATCGGCGGCCATCACCAGCTACAGCATCTGCGCGAAGCGGTAACGAGCGCCGCAAAACGCGACGGACAAGCCGTGGCAGAGACTCTGCTCCAGCATGGCTGGCATGGCATTGCCGATATCGCGGAGGAGTATGTCGCGGCCTGGCAATCCTATATGGGGGCGACCAGTCCCATTCTGTTCACGCAGGATCTGATGGATATCACCCAGGCCTTCACGCGGGCGAGATCCGTCGATGCTCCTGCATCGGCGACCGGACGCGGCTAGATTTTTTTCGGTATCGAAATGCTTGGCAACAGGATGCTTCTCGCCCTACTAAAGGAGGCGAGAGGAACCTGCCATGCGCGCCATCATGTCGACCATCCTATTACTTGTGCTTGCCGGGGGCGCAATCGGCGTGGCCTTTAGTTTTTACCAGTGGCATCGCCCCATGGCGCAAGCGGCGCAGGCGGTGGTAATTGCGCCCGGCACCGGCACGCTGGCGATTTTGCGCCAGCTGCATGGCGAAGGGCTCATCCCCCCGCCCTGGACGATTGCCCTGCCGTTGGTGGTGAGCGGGGATATGCGTCGCCTGAAGGCTGGTGAATATGCCGTGACACCGGGCATGAGCGCTGGCGATCTGCTCGATGCCATGGCGGCCGGCAACGTGGTGGTGCATGCGGTGACGATTCCGGAAGGGTTTACCGTAGCGCAAATCAAGGCGCGGTTATTGGCTGAACCGTTGCTAAGCGGTGAGCTTCCTGCCCATATTCCCGAAGGTTCGTTATTCCCCGACACCTGGAGCTTTCAACGCGAGGAAGCGCGCAGCGCCCTGATCGGTCGGATGCAGGCGCGGATGCGCGATGAGCTGGCCCGCGCGTGGGAAATGCGCCAAGCCGACCTGCCGATTGCAACGCCCGAGGAAGCGCTGATCCTGGCCTCGATCGTGGAGGAGGAAACGGGCATTGCCGACGAGCGGCCCCTGGTGGCGGGGGTGTATCTGAACCGCTTGCGCATTCCCATGCGGCTGCAATCCGACCCCACCGTGGCGTATGGCATCGCCCCGGCGGGGATGCAACGGATGCTGACCTTAAAGGATCTGGCGCGCGATAGCCCCTACAATACCTATACCCGTGACGGATTGCCGCCCGGGCCGATCTGCAATCCGGGCCGTGATTCCCTCGAGGCCGTCATGCGTCCGGCCGAAACCGAGGCGCTCTATTTCGTGGCGACGGGGGATGGCGGCCACCGGTTCGCCAGAACCCATGCTGAGCATGAACAGAATGTGCGGGCCTATCGCGCCGTGCAACGGGCGAAGCGTCGTGAGGGCCAGTAGCCGTCCCGCTTGGGGATTTACATATCGGCGGCGTGCTTTAACGAAATCGAGTTAATACAATAGCGTAGGCCGGTAGGGGCCGGGCCGTCCGGGAAAACATGGCCCAGATGCGCCCCGCAATGCTGGCAGGTGACTTCGGTCCGCACCATGCCGTGCGACTGATCCGTTTGTTCCGCTACCGAATCATTCTCGGCGGGTTGGACAAAGCTGGGCCAGCCCGAGCCCGAATCGAACTTATCCGCCGCGTCGAATAGGGGATTGCCGCAGCAGGCGCACAGATAGGCCCCGGCGCGGTCGTCATGCAGGTAAGCCCCACTGAAAGGCGGTTCGGTGCCTTTGCGGCGGGCAATGGCATAGAGTTCGGGCGACAGTTGCGCATCCGACAAAATGGATTTTTTAGTAATATTATCAGTCATTTGTTTCTCCTGCCCCGGTAAGCTGCCACAGAACTGATGCAAAGTTGCAACAGGTGGCTTGGGAAAGTGGGTTGGGCCCAGATGAGGGCAAACATTCATTGCATCCTTATATTGCTTTCGTCAGACATAGTGCCGATGCATCGCTGTCGCAAGATGGGCGGTGTACGGTATCAACGTCAGACATTTCTCAAGGGAAAAGACCATGAAACATATCAAAATCTCGACGATCCTGGCAGCTGCCGGCACTCTTGCCATCGCTGCATCGGCACAAGCACAAACCCATAAAAAAGTAGTTCACGACACCAGCGGCGACGTGGTGCATTCGACCAACGGTGAATGCGTTCTGACCCGTTGGGACGGCGCAAGTGAGTGCGGCGGTGCAGATTACGAACTGCGCACCGTGTATTTCGATTTCGATAGCGCCATGCTGACCCCGGCCGCTAAAGCCAAGCTCGATACGCTGGCCGGCGCCCTGAACAGCCGCAATGTGCGTTCGGTGAAAATCGTTGGCTTCGCTGATAAAATCGGCACCACCGGTTACAACGTTAACCTGTCGCAGCGCCGTGCTGCCGCTGTTTCCAGCTACCTGTCGAGCAAAGGCATCGTGGTATCGGGCAACGCTGAAGTGCGTGGCCTGGGCGAAACCTCGTCGAAGTCGGAATGCACTGGCGTGACCGGCAACGAGCTGAAAGCCTGCCTGTGGCGCGACCGCCGCGTAGAAGTTGAAATCGTCAACTAATACCGGTTTATAGCCAAAAAGTGAGGGCGCTTCTTTCGGGAAGCGCCCTTTTTTGTGCGGCGTCATGAAACTGTCATGCCCATCGGTTAGCATACGGCCATGCTATATAAATTAGATCGGTCGGGCGACCATCCGGAGATTCACTCCGTTCAGCGGCGCGATGAGTTGTGTTACCAGCCTGGGCGGCGTAGGGTAGTACTCTTCCCCGGAGCCGGGCTCGATATCACCGCTAAG
Organism: Alphaproteobacteria bacterium UBA6189; assembly: GCA_002422745.1. Lineage (GTDB taxonomy): Bacteria > Pseudomonadota > Alphaproteobacteria > Rickettsiales > UBA3002 > QFOX01. The sequence continues at coordinate 1,592 of DITH01000117.1, read as the reverse complement.
GCGCTTGGCGGCGAAGCAAAAATAGCAGGTAGTATCAAGTACATGGAGCAGGCTTTGGCGAGCAGCCGCTCTGGCGATACCCCGATCGATATTTACGTTTTTCTCTATCCCGAGAGTTTTTATGAGATGCAACAGTCGCAGTCGCACGGCAAGCGGGTGCACTACATGCATGGACGCGATGACCCCCATTTTCTTCCCACCAAACGGGGCAAAGAGGGGCTTGCTGCCATCGAGCCGCTATTGTTGCAGGATGGAGAAACATTCAGCGACCTCACGCCACCGCAGCTTACGGAACGTTTAAATACACTCACCCTATGCGGTCATAGTTATGGCTCGGTAATGCTGCAGCACATTGCCGACACCCTCGCCTACCGGCTGCGTGCGGCCGGATGGGACGAAACGGCCATTGCCAGTACGATGAAAGAGGTGGTGGCCATCTCGGTCGCTAACATCGCCCGCACCGATTATGCAGCCCCCAATTTTACCCATTATTATTTTGTCGGCACCAACGATACGGCAGCGTTGCAGAGTATCGCGCGGGATAAGCCAGAGGAGGCGGATCCTCGGCAATTACTGAAAATATGCGGCTATCAAAGGGTTAGCAAGGTCATGGAGCAATTGGGCGTGGACCGCGCTACGCCCGAGGTCATGGCAGAAGTTGCACAGCAAGTGGATGCGCGGCGAAAAAAAGGGGTTATGCCGAAACCGATCTTTCGCACATGCCCCAGCGGCTATAGTGTACACGCGGTCTTACCGGACAAGGAAATCCGCTGGATGGAGCGCACGCATGACGGACGCGAAATCTGCCGGGTGCTCACCCAAGATGAAGCGCGGCAGAATAATACTCCGATCGTCCATGATTTTCGCACCTTCCTGCACGGGAACCACGCCTTGGGCGAAGTGCTGATTAATGCGATGAATAATGCCGTGCTACGAGAGCCGGGAATCGGCGACGGACACCAGCTAAGTTTTACCACCCCCGCAACGCGCCAACAGCATCATCATCGCCTTGCCCGGCATAAAGAAGCTGAAATGGTAAGTGAGCGCGGATTTATTGATCCAGCGGGAACGCGCAGCCTTTAATCGCACATGCGGCCTGCAACGTGTTGCGCAGCAGGCAGGCGATGGTCATCGGCCCTACGCCGCCGGGCACGGGGGTAATGGCGCCAGCTGTGGCGGCGGCATCGGCGTAGTCTACATCGCCGACGAGCCTGGTTTTGCCGTCGTTACTGGCGATGCGATTTATGCCCACATCGATTATCACCGCGCCGGGTTTGACCCACTCGCCTTTCACAAATTCCGGTTTGCCGATGGCGGCGACCAGAATATCCGCCCGTCGCGTTTCGGCAGGCAGATCGGCGGTGCGGGAATGGCAGATGGTGACGGTGCAGCTTTCCTTCAGCAACAGCTGGGCCATCGGCTTGCCGACGATATTGCTGCGGCCGATTATGACCGCGTGTTTACCGGCAAGGCTGCCCATCTGGTTTTTTAATAATAAGAGGCAGCCTAAGGGGGTGCAGGGCACCAGCCCATCCTGTCCGACGGCGAGTTTACCGGCATTGACGACGTGGAACCCGTCGACATCCTTGGCG
>DITH01000049.1:507-12971 GCA_002422745.1 Alphaproteobacteria bacterium UBA6189 | reverse complement strand
ACGCCGTGCCACGTGGATGATTGGTCACACGCTGCATGCCTTCCAGCACCGCGGCCAGATGCGCCGGGTCCACTTCGAGCAATCCGTCGTCACGCACCGCATCGTCCAGCAACAGGCGCGGATGCACCATCCGCCCGCCATTCACCATCCGCATGGTCATCACCGCCAGCTGCATCGGCGTCGCCAGCACATCTCCCTGGCCGATGGCGGTGTTGATGGTCTCGCCGGGATTCCACGGCAGATTGCGCGTTTTACGTTTCCATTCCGGCGACGGCACAATACCGTTTTTCTCGCCCGGCAACCCGAGACCCGACACCTCGCCCAGACCAAATTTGCGCGCCATTTCGGCCATGGCCTCGATCCCCATTTCACGGCCGACCGTGTAAAAATACGTATCGCAACTCTCGGCCAGCGCCTCGGCAAGGTTCAGCGCGCCATGCCCTTCCGGCCGCCAGCAATTCCAACGGTTGTTGCCGAGGTAAAAATGCCCCGGACAATGAATTTTGCGACCCGGCGTTGTCTTGCCCGCATGCAGCGCCGCTAGTCCTGTAATCATCTTGAAGGTCGAGGCCGGCGGATATTGCCCGGCCAACGCCTTATTAAGCAGCGGATTTTTCTCGTTGCTGTTGAGCTCTTTCCAGTAGTCGGTCGTGATGCCTTTGCTGAACTCGTTGGGGTCGAACGACGGCATGGAGGCCAGCGCCAGCACATCGCCCTTTTGCACATCGAGCACGATGATCGCGCCGGATTCCTCGCCCAGCCGCTGCACGCAGAATTCCTGCAGCGCCGCATCGATAGTGAGCGTGAGCTCCTCCCCCGACACAGGGGGCTGTTTTTTCAACTCGCGCACGGCGGCACCCACCACGTTCACTTCCAGTTGACGGGTACCGGCCACGCCCATCAGCCGTTCTTCGTAGCGTCGCTCGATACCGCCTTTGCCGATCCGCATATCGGGCTGTTTCAGCAGCGGCTGGTCGTCGCGCACTTCGGCCTCCGCCACCCGGCCGACATACCCGATCAGGTGCGAAGCCTGCGCTACGAACGGATAATGGCGCCATTGCCCTTCCTCGATAAATGCCCCGGGCAACTCGGGAATATGAAATTCCACCTTGGCCATCTTATCCCATGGCAGATGGTCCTTCACTAAAATGGGCATGCCGTTGCGGGTGCGGTTCAGCGTGACGGTCAGCTCCTCAACCAGTCGCGGTGAAAGCGCGATCAATGTGGCCAGCCGCGTCAGTGTTTCCTTCGCCTGGGCGCGATGCTCCGTCTCCAGCATCAGGCGGAAATTCACCTGGTTGAGCGCCAGCGCCGTACCATGCCGGTCGGTAATCAGCCCGCGCGGCGGAATAATCAGCTGCACCTTGATGCGGTTACCTTCCGCCTCGGTAGTATATTCCTCCCCGCGCACGAACTGCAGGTAATAAAGCCGCGACAGTAAGGCCGCCGCCGCCGCACCCTGGAGGCCGCCAAACACCATCGCGCGGCGCGACACCATGCGGTGCAAATCCATATAGCGCGCCATCAGTCGCGCTCCTCGGGCAGCAGCGAGAGCAGCCCCATCAGTGGGAAATACAGCAACGCGAACCAGACGCCGTTCACCACGCCGGTAATGAGCAGCGGTCCGAAGGGCGGCGCCTGCCCGCCCACCCAGCCGAGCAGCAACCACAGCAATGCGTGCCAGGCCACCAGCATCAGCACCGCCCGCGCTAGCACCAGACGAAACAGCGGCGTAGCCAGCCGCAGCGGATGCCAGCGCACCGCCAACCACAACAGCAAGGCCAGCACCGCCTGGCTTCCCAGTGGCGTGCCGAATAGAAAATCCTGCAGCAGACCCAGCAGGAATGCGAACCAGAACGCCCAGGCCGCCGGATAAAGCGCCGCCAGCGCGAGGGTCATGATCCAGGCGATATTGGGCGTCAGGGTGATGCCGAACATACCGAGCGGCATTGCCGTGGCCAGCGCCAGTATCAGCCCGAGCAGTCCGGGGAGCATCAGCAATAATCGATCAGCGAGGGAGTACATGGCAACGTGGAGCATGAAGGGTTGGTATGTACCCTAATCCGCCGGAGGCGGCACTGGCAACTTCCGAATCTGTTTTGCAACGACGATAGCGCCGCGCTTATACTAATCGAGCACGATGACGCGCAAATATTCCGCCTGTTTCAGGGGCCGCACGGGTTTTACCATGTAGCCGCCCTTATCCTTGCGGAACACCTGGCCGATCACGATGCCGCCGGGAATCAGCCCCCCTTCTTCCGTCGTCACTACTGGCTCACCCAGTTGGATATCATCCTGCTCCACGGTTAAAAACCCCATACGCAGCAAATCACCCCCCGTCCCGGCGAGAATCGCATGCTGGCGGCTGCTGCCGGTAATAACCGGCACCCGGCTCGAAATATCGGAAAGCAGCAATACCCGACTGGTCGTCGCGCTGACATCGACCACACGCCCGACCAACCCGTAATGGTCGATCACCGGCTGATACAACGCCAGCCCCTGTTCCTTGCCCGCATTGATCAACAGGCTTTGGCTGTAACTACCGGGGCTGGTGCCCACCACGCGGGCGGTCACGTAACTTACCTTCTCCACCGGTCGGTAGCCGGTCAATTCCCGCAACGCTTTATTCTCAGCCTCGAACGCCATGGCCGCCGCCTGCCAGTGACGCAGACGCTCATTCTCGGCGCGCAGCAGACGGTTTTCCTCCACCGTCTGGTGGTAATCCGACATGGAATGAAAAAACGAACGGGTGGCCCCGACCGGCTGCGAAATCACCGACAGCACAGGGTTCAGCCAATCGAGAAATTGCGCCCGCATGCCCACGACCGACGGATGCTGCGCCTTGGCCAGCGCCAGCAAGGCGAATCCCGTCATCAACAACAGCACAATAAGCCCCCGCTGGACCAGTGGGCGCGGCGAGGCGGAACTGACGGCATAAGCATAACGATCGCGTGGCATGCCTAAACTATGCGCGCGAAGCGGCGTCGCTTCAAGTGAAATTACGGGTGGCCATCGGCCACAGGGGCCTAGGTACGAACTTTACTGCCGTCGTCGCGCACGTTTGGAACCGTCAACGCCTGCAAATCATGTTCGAGTGCTTCACGGCTATATTGGTCACCATCCAGTGCGATGATTTTCTCAAGATTCGCCGTTGCATCGAGCATGGCACCGGGCGCCAATTCCTTTAGCCGCTGGTGAAATGCGCGCGTTTCCGCCAGCGCCGTCGGGCTACTCGCAATCAGCACACGCGTGCGCTCGATCACCTTTTCCGTCCCAAGCGTCGCTTCCGGCACCGTGGTAACGCTAGCGCCCATCTCAGCCGATAAAATAGAAATATAGCTTTGAATTTCAGCTAGTTTTGCTGTCGTGGGATCGTCCATGGCAGGCTTGGCCGTACGCAATAATTGCGCGTATACAAAATGATCGACCGCGATCTTGTCGGCCTCGGGCAATGCGTCATATGCCTGGCTCGATAGGGTGGCTCTCGGGGTTTGCTTATCGTTCATGTCATGCTCCTTTCCGGTAACTTTACAGCCCAGCGGTTAAGGAAAAGTGAATGACCGCTTACGAAAATAGCATCCAGCCCGCCATGGCACCCATGGCGAGGTTTTCGACCAGACTAACGGTCGAAAGCGGCACTTTCAGCACCGTGCCCATGCAGGGACAATAAATATCCATCCCGTTTTTCAGCGCCCGGAGCACGCCGGCGGCGGTAAAAAACATCAGTACCATGGTAGCGGCCAGCACCCACTCGGGCAGGTATCCGGCCAGAAACGCCAAGCCGAGCAACAGCTCCAGCACGGGGTAGAGATACGCGTACGGCCGCAGGCGTTTGGCAATGAAATCGTACATCTGAAAGCCATTAGCAAAACCGCCCATGTCGAACAGCTTGAACATGGCGAACAGCACGAATACCTGACCCATGAACAGGCGCATCCAATCATCGCTATTCAGCGCCCATGCCGCCAGCGCCCCTACCAGCAGCATCGCGCCGAGCGGCTGGTAGGCCTGAATCGAGGTGCGCTCCTGTTTTTTTGCGTCGGTAATCATGGCGGGCATGCTAAAGCATGGAACCTAAATGTTCCATAGGCGAACATACCGGTTCAACGCGTGAAACCCGGCAGTTGAAATCGGGAGTACGCGACGCGCGCTTACGAATGTTTGAACAGCACATGCCGGAAGGTATCGACATGCTCCAGCACCTTGCCGGTGCCGATAGCGACGCAGGAAAGTGCATCTTCGGCGACAAACACCGGCAGGCCGGTGGCCTGGCTCACGACGTCGTCGAGATGTTTCAGCAGCGACCCGCCGCCTGACATCACAATCCCTTTATCGACAATATCGCTGGAAAGCTCCGGCGGGGTCGATTCCAGCGCGACTTTCACCGCTTCAATAATCTGATTCACCGGCTCCGCCAACGCTTCGGCGATGTGGGCTTCCGACAATACCAGCTCTTTGGGCACGCCATTCATCAGGTCGCGGCCTTTGATCTCAATCAACCGGCCTTGCCCGTCATGCGGCTGGGCGGCGGAGCCGATTTCTTTTTTGATGCGTTCGGCCGTCGCCTCGCCAATCAGCAGGTTATGGTAACGGCGGATGTAATTGATAATCGCTTCGTCCATCTTGTCGCCACCCACACGGGCCGAACGGGCATAGACAATGCCACTCAAGGAAAGCACCGCCACTTCGGTCGTGCCGCCGCCGATATCCACAATCATCGATCCGGTCGGCTCACTCACCGGAAGCCCCGCACCGATCGCCGCCGCCATCGGCTCTTCAATCAGGTACACATCGCGTGCACCGGCATTTTCCGCCGACTCCTGAATCGCCCGGCGCTCGACCGGCGTCGAGCCTGCCGGCACGCAAATCACAATCAGCGGGCCGGTGAAGCTGCGGCGGTTATGCACGCGCTGGATGAAATATTTGATCATTTCTTCTGCGGCGCGGAAATCGGCGATTACCCCGTCTTTCAACGGGCGGATGGCTTCGATTTTCTCGGGCGTGCGGCCCAGCATCAGCTTGGCCTCGTTGCCAAACGCGTAGGGTACCATCATGCCGCGCTCCTGCCGCATCGCCACCACGCTCGGTTCGTTCAGCACCACGCCGCGGCCTTTCACATAGACCAGCGTATTCGCCGTACCGAGGTCGATCGCCATGTCTTCCGACATTAGGCCGAGTAATTTTCCAAATCCGAACATGGTGCTGTTACCGTTTTACGCGAAGTGAACCTCTTGCGAGTGGTTACACTGGATTGCCATGCCGCAGCACTTCCCGCAATGCTGAACTGCTAGCTCGCCGCTTTCTTGGCCGTTTTGTCCACAGCCGCGCCTTCTTCCATATCCGTCAGCTGGATACGGCGCTGGAAGCGGTCGAGCTTATTCAGCGCATTGATATAGGCCTTGGCTGAGGCCACCAGCGTGTCGATATCGGCCCCGTGGCCGGTCACCATCCGGCCCTCCTGCTCAAGCCGTACGCTTACCTCGGCCTGCGCATCGGTGCCGCCGGTAATGCCATGCACCTGGTACAGTTTCAGCTGCGCGTCGCCCGCCTCGAGCACTAGCGATTTGATCGCCTTGAACATCGCATCCACCGGGCCTGCGCCCTCTTTCTTGGTAGTGCGCAATTTCCCATCGATCAGCAGCCCCAGCCGTGCCATCTGCGGCCCTTCCGTGCCCGCCTCGATCTGCAGCGAGGCGAAGCTGTAGCGCTCGTCCGCCGCGTCGGTATCGACCAGGCTTAAAATATCCTCGTCGAAGATTTCTTTCTTTTTATCGGCCAGCGTTTTGAAGCGTACGAACGCGTCTTCCAGCTGGTTATCGCCCAGCCGCACGCCAAGCTCACCCAGCTTGTCCTTGAACGCGGCGCGGCCGGAATGTTTGCCCATCACCAGGTTGGTTTTCGTTACCCCCACCGATTCCGGCGTCATAATTTCGTAGGTATCACGGTTTTTCAGCATGCCGTCCTGGTGAATGCCCGATTCATGCGCGAACGCATTTGCCCCCACAATCGCCTTGTTCACCTGCACCGGCTGGCCGGTCACTTGCGTCACCAGGCGGCTGGCACGCATCAGGTATTCGCTCTTCACGCTACAGCTGAGCTTGTATTGGTCCTTGCGCACTTTCAGCGCCATCACCACTTCCTCGAGGCTGGTATTGCCCGCGCGCTCGCCGATGCCGTTGATGGTGCATTCGATCTGCCGCGCCCCGGCCAGCACCGCCGCGAGCGAATTGGCCGAGGCAAGGCCGAGATCGTTCTGGCCGTGGAAGCTAAACACCACCTTCTCAGCGCCTTTCGCGTTCGCCATCACCGCGCGAAACATCGTAGCGATCGTCTCGGGCGTACCATACCCCACCGTATCGGGCAGGTTGATGGTGGTGGCACCGGCGGCGATCGCCACTTCCACCGCGCGGGTGAGGAACGGGATCTCGGTGCGGGTCGCGTCCATCGCGCTCCATTCCACATTATCGGTAAAGCTGCGCGCTAGCGTGACGGCGTTTTTGATCACCTCGAGCGCCTGCTCCTGGGAAATCTTAAACTGGTGGGTCAGGTGGATCTCGCTGGTGCTCATGAAGGTGTGGATGCGCGGGCGCTTCGCCTCCTTCAGCGCTTCCGCCGCGCGGCGGATATCGGCTTCCTTCGCGCGGGCCAGCGAGCAGATCACGGCATTTTTCGCCTGTCCCGCAATCGCTTTCACCGACTCAAAATCACCGTCCGACGCCATGGCGAACCCCGCCTCGATCACATCGACACCCATCTGGTCGAGCACATCGGCCACCAGGAGTTTTTCCTCACGCGTCATGCTCATGCCCGGCGATTGTTCGCCATCGCGCAGGGTGGTGTCGAAAATAATGATCTGGTCGGTGCTCATAAAACCTCGGGGGAATAATACCCCGCTTCTATAGCAGGCTGGCGTTTGCCCGAGCAAGAAAAACTGCCCGTAAGCACCCTAACGGGACAAGGCGCCCAGGGGGCAGGCTAACGCCCGCTGCTGCCGGAAATGTTCCTGCAGCACATGAAAGCCGAGGTCAACATCCGCCACATGGTACGTCTGCTCCGTCGTGGGCGAGGTATAGAGCCGAATCGGCGGCGGAGGCTCGGTCGGACGATCTGCCGCCCCGTCTTCAGGCTCCTCTTGCACCTCTATCGGCCGATGCATAATCGTTTGCAACACAAACGCCGCCTGCGGTGCTTTTTCGGCAATCGTCGCGGCCAAGGCATCGGCCTGCGCCTTGCTGGTAATATTAAACGGCTCTACCAGTACCATCTCGGGTTTATGTTCAAGCGCGCCAAGAAATTCCTTGTAGCTGTTTGCTACCCGCACCTGGAATCCGTTCGCGCTGAACTGATTTCCCAGACTACGCGAATGGCGGTTATTATCGTGCCAGATGAGAATATCGCCCAGCTTCTGGCCATCCGGCTGGATATATTGCGGTACAGGCGGCGGAATTTCTATGCGGCTGCGCGGCCGCAACGTGGCCAAGGCGCCCGCAAAGACTGCGGGACCTATTTGCTTAAAATCCATTATTCCACCTCATCCATGGTTCAAAGGTCGTTATAGCCCTATTTACCGAACGTAGGATGAACCTTTCATGACAATCGCTGCGAGCTTATATATTGGGGTATTTTACTGGTGGGCAGGTCGCTCGACCGGATCAAGCGCGCCCGGCTTGCGCAGCATTTTGTCGACCTCGCCGAGATGCATCTCTTCCTGACGGATGAGGTCGCGTGCGTATTCTTCCAACATCACCGACTTGCCTTCAACCATCACCAGCAGCTCCTTGTATAGACCGAGAGTGGTTTGCTCATGCGCCAGCGATTCGCGCAGGATATCGCCGATATCGTGATTGTGCGATTCCAGAAGGGAGCCGATACCAAGGCTCGGATGGCCGCCGAAATGGGTAATCAGCTCACCCGCCTGCTGCGCATGGGTGAGCGATTCATTCGCCTGCTCGCGCAACCAGCCGACAATCGGGATGCGGTTATAGCCATACACCATCAGTGAGTAATGGGTGTAGCGCACCACCCCGGCCAGCTCGGCCTCGAGGATGCGGTTGAGCGCAGCATTTACCGCCTGCGTGTCGATCTGGGTCATCGGTGCCTCCTTGGTTGCATGCTAGGCATACACCATCTTGCCCCCTCGCCAAAGCGCGAACGACTCGCAACGACGTTGCTGCTATTGTTGAAGGAGGGCTTGCCCCTCCTTCGCTTTGCTGACCTCCGCCGCTTCGCGGGCACGCCGTCGCGTGCCTTCCGCTTCCACTGCCGCGCAGCGGGGCGTAAGAGAGTGGGCCGGATACTAGGAACGAATACGGCCGGAATCCGCAGTATAGCAGCGCTACATGAGGACATTCCGGCCGTGATCGTGACGACGTAGGCGGTTCGCAATCTTACGCCGCATCCACCAGCTTGTTCTTGGCAATCCACGGCATCATAGCGCGCAGCTTATTGCCCACTTTCTCGATCGGGTGCTTCGCCGATTCCTCGCGGTACTGCTCGAGCTTATGGGCCCCCTGTGTTGCGCGGTCGGCAATGAAATCGCGCGCAAATTTACCGCTTTGGATGTCTTCCAACACGCGCTTCATTTCCTTCTTCGTCTCCGCCGTGATGATGCGCGGGCCGGTCACGTAATCGCCGAATTCCGCCGTGTTCGAGATGGAATGGCGCATGTTGGCCATGCCACCTTCATACAGCAGGTCGACGATCAGTTTGGTTTCGTGCAGGCACTCGAAATAGGCCNNCGAACCCGGCCTGAATCAGGTGGGTGATGCCGCCGCATAGCACGGCCTGCTCACCGAACAGGTCGGTTTCGCATTCGTCCTTGAAGGTGGTCTCGATAATGCCGCTGCGGCCGCCGCCCACGCCCGATGCATAGCTCAGCGCCAGCTTCAGCGCATCGCCCGAGGCATCCTGGTAAATCGCCACCAGGCACGGTACGCCGCCGCCTTTTTTATACTCGCTGCGCACGGTATGGCCGGGGCCTTTGGGCGCCACCATGAATACGTCCATATCCGCCCGCGGCTTGATGAACTCGAAATGCACGTTGAAGCCGTGCGCAAATACCAGTGCGGCACCCTGCTTGATGTTCGATTCGATCTGGGTGTAGATATCGCCCTGGAATTCATCCGGCGCGAGGATCATCACCACGTCGGCATCCTTCACCGCTTCCGACGCCTCTTTCACCGTGAACCCGGCGGCCTGTGCTTTCAGCGCGGTTTTCGATTCCGGGCGCAGCCCGATCGTAATGTTTTTCACGCCCGAATCTTTCAGGTTCAGCGCATGCGCATGGCCCTGGCTGCCGTAGCCGATAATGGTGACGTTCTTGCCCTTGATCAGGTTCTGGTCGCAATCGGCGTCGTAATAAACTTTCATCTCTGTTCTCCTATGTCCTGCGGAGCCAGCTTTTTAGCGAATTTTTCAGGAAATGGAAGGGTTTTGTTCAGCCGTCTTTATGCATCAGGTAGCGCCCCACCTCGGGGTTTTCCTTCCGCCAGATCACATTGTCGATGAAGTAGTGATGAATATTCACGAACAGGTGAAACAGCGCCATACCCATCAGCGGCAAATGCAGCTTATGTTCCGGCGCTACCAGCGCGTCAAACACCTGCGGCAGCCAGCTGAATTGCGCCGCGCCGATCGCCACTGCCAAACCTAAAAACACTCCGAACACCAGATGCTTGCGCCGGGGCAGCGGCAACGCTTCCGCCCCGTCGACGGATTGGGTGTTCTTCAACGCGATTTCGTTGCGTTTATAGGCGAGCACAAAGGGGAAATACTGCAGCGAGTGAATCGCCGGTACGATCCAGAACCAGAACGGGTGCACCGTGTAGCCCAGCAGGATCAGCGGATACATCATCAAAAATCCGGTAATGCCGGTAATCGATGGGCGCTTTTTCTGCCGCACCCCATTGCGCAGAATAACGATAAAACTCACCAGCCCAAGCAGCTGCACGGCGCGCATCATCATGCGGTGAATCGGCATCAGCTCGTGCAGCGGCAGCGGCATCATGCTGCCCAGCGCCAGCGTTTCATAGGGCACACCCCAGAACTGGTGCTGCCCCAGCGCGATATTCCCGCCCACCCACGACACCAGCCACACCAGCATCGCGTTCATCAGAAGCACGCGGCGTTCCCAGCGCGTAAAATATATCCCTTTCAGCGCTGACATTACCATCAGGATGCCGAAACATTGCTTGCAATAATGCCAGCCCACGGTGAGGAACATCAGGTTCACCAGAAACCCTAAAAGCATGCGGCCGCCGGGCGAGCCATCCGCCGCCACCGAACTGGTGGTCAGCGCGTACGCGGCGTAGGCCACGAACATTACCGGAAAACCGATCAGCGCAAACAGGTAGCGCCAGCGCACCGTGCGCGGCAGGCTGGTGTCCGTACAGCGGCCGAAACGCCGGTAGGCAATCTGGTACGAGAAGGCAAAATGCGGGTAATTGATGGCGAATACATGGTACGTCACCAACCCGGCGAGAAACACCGAATATTTTTGAATCGACACATCGTTCACCACATCCGTCGGCACAAATAATGCCAGCAGCGGAATCAGGAAAATACCCAAGCCACCCACCATCAGGAAATCGGCCGCGGGACTAATCAGGTAGGGCCGCCCCTGCCAGCGCCGTGCCGTAAAAAACGCGCGCAGCGTGCGGCCGCGCGGCATGGCCGGGCCGGTCTGGGTCTCTTGCGCAACGGCAGTAATCATGCCCCTTCCCTCTCTCGGGGCAAGTATAGGCGATTTTATGCCGATTCGAAAGTACGAACCGCGCTTAGCATTTCCCCTGCTTCGCCTGGCCGGGCGGGCAGTGATAATCCACCGTACCGGCGGGGGTATAAATTTTGGTATGGGCTGGGTTTTCCTTCACGGCGCAAGCGGCGAGGATAATCATGGCCGGAATGAATGGTAGGAAATCACGCATCGGAAAAACATAATCACCCACGCATAAAAAAACGCGGCGACCATCCATGCAAAAAGCTAAATCCCGCGTTTGCCGCGCGCCACCGAGGCCACGCCCGTGCGGCATACTTCCACCAGCCCGAGCGGTTTCATCAGTCCGATGAACGTATCCACCTTGTCGCTGGTACCGGTGATCTCGAACACGAAGCTTTCAATGGTCGTGTCCACCGGCTTGGCGCGGAAAATATCGGCAATGCGCAGCGCTTCCACGCGTTCTTCGCCTTTGCCGCTCACCTTCACCAGTGCCAGTTCGCGCTCCACATACGGGCCTTCCACCGTCAGATCATGCACCTTGTGCACCGGCACCATGCGCTCCAATAGCGCCATGATATGCTTGATCTTAGCGCTCGAGCCGCGCGTCACCACCGTGATACGCGAGTAATTGCGCCGGTGGTCGACCTCCGCCACGGTGAGCGATTCGATGTTGTAGCCACGCGCCGAAAACAGCCCCACCACGCGGTTGAGCACGCCGAATTCGTTATCCACCAGCACGGAAAGAATATGCCGGTCTTCCCCCGCCACCGCTTCGGGAATGTCATAGACGATATCTAAACTCTCTGCGCTCATGCCCCGGCTCCATACCGTTTTTTGACTTTCATTTCCTTAATCCTTACCCAACGCGCGCCATTCAAAAGGAACCCGCTCATGTTACATCAGTTCATCCGCCTGGCTCTCGCCAAGCCCCCGGCAGCAAAGTCGCCAATGGCGTCGGCGGTGGCAGCACCTCCGCCTACTCGAAGACAACACGCTCGTCGACCTCGTCACCCGCGACAAAAAGACCAGCGCGAAGTAATTGGGTCATTCTTTCAACCCCAAATTAGATATTACTACCGTAGCAATAACTGCTGTTATTACGGCTCCTATTACTTTGTAAGCATGGTCACGCAGAAGGGCACGCCAACTTTGTTGAGAAGTCTTGGCTCGGTAAACTTCTCTGCCTTGTGGAGTAATAGAGCTAATAAAATTAAGCACTTTGCCATCAGGTCCCGAACCAAAAAAACTATTCGTTCCACCTGTACTTATTGTTATCAGTTGGTCTTTTTTTAAATATCCTAATCGAGCATTTAAAGCCGATGTTTCAATTTTCAATTCTTTGGCTAGCATCTCGACGCTTACCATATCGTATTTTGGGTCAATTACCTGGCTAGGTCGGTCAATTGCATAACCCAGGATTTTTTCGTCTAGTTCTGTCAACATCGTCACACCCGATTCTTATCCAGCACCGGCGCCGCTTCTTCCGGCCCCAGCACCAGCTCGTGATGCGCCGCGCCGGCGGGGATCATCGGGTACACATTCTCATTCGGGTCGACCCAGCAATCGAACAGTACCGGGCCGGGATGAGCCAGCATCTCCTTGATCGCCTCGTCCAGCTTGGCGGGGTCTTTGCAGCGAATCCCCTTCATGCCGAAACTCTCGGCGCATTTGACGAAATCGGGCAGCGAATCCATGTAGGATTCCGAGTAGCGGCTGGAATAAAACATCTCCTGCCACTGGCGCACCA
>DITH01000049.1:0-347 GCA_002422745.1 Alphaproteobacteria bacterium UBA6189 | reverse complement strand
ACATCTGGTGCTGGCCGACATCGGTGGTGATATAGAAATCTTTTTTCTCAAGCGCCTTGTTCAGTCGGCGCAACGCGTGCTGCGGCTTGATATGGCGACCGCTTTGCACGTAGCCGAACGAATCGCGGGCGCGCCAGCCTTCCATTTGTTTCCACCATTTGGCGAGCGCCTCTTTCTGCGGCTGTAGTTTCTTTTTGCGCCACAGCGCGATCATCATCTCGATCACTTCGCCCGCATCGCCGACAATCGGAATATCCACCGGCACAATCTTGTTGATCGAGCTGGCATCGATATCGACATGGATTTTTTTCGATTTCACGCTGAACGCATCCAGCCGCCCGGTCACC
>DITH01000004.1 GCA_002422745.1 Alphaproteobacteria bacterium UBA6189 | reverse complement strand
TAAAATCGAGCACCTTGGTATTTCTGACGTTATTAGCCCACAGGTAATCAAACTTTTTCAAATGCGGGTCGATATGCCCCGCAAATTCCGGCAGCCAGCTTTTGAAGACGTTAATCGATTCATAATTGAAAGAGGATAAGGCTTTATTCGTTTCGTTGGCAGAGCCTTGGAAGACGACAAAATCACCGCTGGCATCCCTGATGATTCCAATTTTCTCGTGGTAAATGCCGCCACGGCGCAGGGCTATTTTTATATCTAATTTTTCATGCTTGATGAACCATGTCAGGGTATTCAGCTGGTTTTTAAATAGCTCATCGTCATAGGCATTAACGTATTTTTCCAGCTCCGCCGTCAATCGATCCTTGATTTCACGTTCGCCATAGCCACGCGATATAGCGTTGTATTCTTCTTCACTGAGCGTAGAGCCCACAATCAACCGAATGTAACCGCCATTTTCCACGAACGTGGCAAGCCCTCGCGCGGCGCTGGTTAGCACCTTAGCATCAAAATAACCAACTGACCTGTCGTAGCTGACGGCATTCTGTAGTGCGGGGATATAGAAGTCCTCGAGGATATTATCGTCCTCGGAATTGTAGACCTCTTTTATGGTGAGATTTCTCAGCATTAAAACTCAACTTCGGCGAATTCATTTTCCTCCTTTTTCAAGAACCCCAACTTTTCCATCGCCAGTAGGATTGCTTTATCGCCGAAAGGGTCTGAAGGATTCTTATCCAGCCACGAGCGTATTATTTCAAAGCCGCCGTTGGCGTATTCTTCAAATATTCTCACCATATCTTCGCCTTTTACTGTCGATTCGGCGTTATGAATGTCCTGGCGCAGAATTGCGATATCCTTGGTTTCGGCCAGCGCAATTAAATAAATATAATATTCGTGTTTTGTGTTTTCGAATGTATGCCATTCGATATTTTCGATATTGCTTCTATCTAATTTTTCCCGCCTGTTTTGATCAAACCCAAGCAGGGCTGCGAAACACTGCAGATGCTTAATAGTAGGAAAAACCTGCACGCCGGTGTCAGGACTTTTCTTCATGAGCGTTTCAATTATGCCAGCGTGGTCTTTGCTTCTGTTGATTGATCTTGCCATATGCCCGCCTAAATTTTCTGGATGCGCGTTAAGGTTTTTTCGCAATTGTATTTAGAAGTCGGAATATCTTGTCCCTTAATTTTTAAGATATCTTCCGGCTTATCGCCACGCGCGCCGGTGTTTTCCGATATCAGGGCATATTGGGCGCCGACCTTGCTTTCCAATGTTTTCAGCACTTCTTGGTCACCTTGGCTTTTGCTGACCAACAGGATTATCTGCCGCGCCATTTTCGGTAGAAATTCTGCGGTGGATTGTCGGTACGATGTGTCGAGCTGACCGAATGGAGAATCTAACACCAACGGCGCAGATGTGCCGGGCTTTAGAACCTCTGAATTGCTCTCCATCCTGTTAGCACTGAATTCGATCAAAGAGGCAATGAAAGCCAAGCTTAACAGCTGATTTTCGCCACCGCTGCGCGCGACGGATAGATTGGATTCCTTGTAGTACATTTCCAAATTAAATTTTTCATCGATTTTTGCGTAATAATCGCGGCGCGCTGTCTTATCCAAAATATTGTTTACGGCGTCGGCAATCGAACTCCTAGAATCTTCACGATATTTTGCTAGCTCGACGTCAATTTTTTGAATGGTCTTATCGAGAAGCATGCGACGCTTATTCAGACCAATAGCGCGCTCGTTATGCTGCAGCATTTTATCGCGCTTCTTTTTGTTTTCTTCGATAGCTTCATCTCTTTGAGTGCATTTGAAGTTGATAGTGTGGATTTTTCCGCTCAAATCATCAACCTCAGTATTCCGGCTTTTCAGCGCTTCTTCTCGTTCGGCAATTTCCTTAATTTCGCTGCCTTTTAATTGGGTATGGCAATCCTCGATTTTCGCTTCGAGCGATCCGATATCCTTCATTAAATTGGCAATTTCTTCCTTGATATTAGTAAGCGTAGGAAGTGCCTTTTTACGATTGTTGGACAATATGCCCATCAGCGTGCGGGCGTTCATTAAGCGATCAGTAGCGGCAGCTGTACCGGCATCTTCCAGAAGTTTTTTAATTGCGGTTTCTTCGTTAGAGCCTTTTGCAAATGGCCGCTCACAAATGCAATCGCCTTTCTCGATCAGGTCTTGAACGAATTTTTCTGCGATATAGCTAGGGATTTTCCCCTTGACCTTTGCATCTTCGAGGATTGAATCGGTTTTATCTTCGAGCTGCTTGGATACGAGGCTCATACCGCCTTCCTGAATCCATTGGGCTAGCTCTGCGTCCTTCTTGTTTTTCTTGCCCTTAAGCTCGGCCAAATTCGCTTCGTATTGGTCTCGCCGCTTTTGAATGGCGCTTGCGCCCTGAGTGCCGCGCAATTTTTCAGTGATATCATCTCGCGCTGATTTCGCTGCGGCAAGGTTGCCTTCCAGCAAAATAACATCGGCACGGTCTTTCTCATTTTCTTTTACCAGTTTATCAATGATGTCCTGAAAGGTGGAGGACTGGTCATTTTTGGTCAGGCTGGCGACTTGCTTTTCAATATCTGATTTAAGGTGATTTAGGTCTTTGATGGCGCATAAGGCAGTTCTGCAGCCCAGCATATTCTCCAGCGCATCCCTCACTGCTGCTTTATTACCCTGGCTGGAAAATGTTTCGGCATATTCCCCGTCGAAGAAAAAGTATTTTGCCATTTCGTTAGGCACCACAGAATCCACGAAAGCATTGGGATTTGGCAGTGGCTCATAATTACCTTTGCTGACGAGAAAAGCCTTAAAGTCGTCATCGCCGCCGACTTGTTCATTAATTTGTCGAGATACCAGGTAATCCTTACCATCATGCTCAAAAAGCACCTCGACTTTAACCACATAATTATTTTCCTTAATTGCTTCGTGGTTAGCGATTTTATCAGGCTGTTCGAATCGCGTGGTATTGTCCTTGTAGAAACACCATAGGATGGCATTCAAAATAGTGGTTTTCCCGACACCATTTTCGGCGTGGATTAATGTTACGTTTTTATCAGCATCGCAGCTGATAGGGATTTCCTGATCGCCATAAAATTGCCGGAAGTTATGTAAGTTAATTTTTTTGAGTAACATTGCTGGTCACCTATTTGCAAAATTCTTCTAGAAGAACGCGCAGATCTTCCCTACGGTCTGTATCCCGGCCTTTTTTGACGAAAGCATACTTTTCCTCTGTCTGAATCACACGGGCGAGGAATTGATTTACTTCCTTATCGGTAGGTTCTGCGGTCATAGCGCTAGCCCATTCTTGAATTTTAGATACTGGTACCAAAACGGTCGGCATGAAAACTAGCGGAAATCTTTTGAGATTCCAAGAATTAACATGATTTACAAGACCATAATTACAACAACCCCATCATAAACATAGCCTTTGCCTGTGTTACAGCGGTTTATCTCCTCCCGCTGGACGAAGATGGGTAAGCCGGAGTTTCATCGTCTGTTTTAACGGGCGCTGGTAGCTTAGGTTGTTCGACGTGAATGCCGCAATTTTTCTGAATGCCTGCCTGTTCGAGTGCATTAAATTCCCCCTTCAACCTGCCGTATTCAGCCGCCTGAGCGGAATGGCTGTCGAGGAAAAACAGCGCGGGCCAGAACAGCACAAGGCCGACGCCCATGGCCACATCGCTATTATTGGCCGCTTTTTTCTGCAGGCCGCCGAGTTCTGTCACCCTGGTGGATACGCGTTGCATCTCCATGGCGATCTGTTTGCATTTGTACCCGTCGTACTGCATGGGTGAGACATATTGCGCCGGAATTTTTTCGGGATGATCCGCGCAGGCAGCGAGAATGCTGGTTGCCGTCAATAATGCGATGGTGTCTTTTACCTTCAATCTGGGCAGCGGAGCACTGCAACGCTCTACACTCCGGCGCAAAGTCAATCAGCAGGAACACGCCGACGTACCCGCTGAATTTATGAAATGGGTTTGGGCTGGGGAAAGTAAGCTAAAGGGGCTGGTAAATCGAAGGGAAAGAGAGAGTGTATTGTATTGCTCTTGATTAATTTCTGCTATTGACAAATTAGTAAGCTATGTATAATATAAGCTCTATATATCTTATAGAGGATGGCTTATGCAGGACGATCCGAACCAGAGTTTTGGCTTTGTTATTCATGACATTGCGCGGTTGCTGCGCCGGAATTTTGATCGTCGGACGCAGTCGCTCGGGCTGACGCGCTCTCAGTGGTCGGTACTGGTGCATCTGCGCCGTCAGGATGGAATGCGCCAGAACGAGCTGGCTAACCTGCTTGAGGTGCAACCCATTTCGCTGACGCGGATGATTGACCGGCTGGTTAAAAGCGGGCTGGTGGAACGCCGCAATGACCCGGAAGACAGGCGGGCAAACCGGATTTTTCTTACCAAGAAAGTTATCCCGCTGCTGGGGCAACTGCGCGGTCTTGGCAAAGAAACACGGGAAGAAGCGCTGGTGGGCATCCCACAGGAAGAACGTGAGCGTTTCATGAAAACGCTGCTGCGGATTCGTGCCAATGTCGTGGAGCATGCGGCAACTGATGAAGATGAAAAAGAATAAGGACGTATATGAATGAACATATAAAACGAAGATGGAAGCAGGACGGCAAACCAAGAAGCCGCAAAATGACAGTGCTGATTTTCGGGCCGCTGGCGCTTATCATTATCGGCGCAGGGTTTTATCTGTTCGGTGATCGCTATATCTCCACCGATAATTCCTATGTCAAAGCGGAGAAAACTTCGATCAGCGCGGAAGTGTCGGGCAAGATTATCAAGGTCAACGTCAAGGACAACTCGCGTGTTGCCAAAGGCGATGAACTATTTTTAATCGACCCCGAACCGTTCCAGATTGCCGTAAGCCGCGCTGAAGCGAACCTGAACAAGGTACGCACGGAAATTGAAAGCATGCGCTCAGATTACCACCAGAAACTGGCGGAGCTTGCCAGATCGGATGAAAGCGTGCGTTACCGCGAAAGCGAAAACAAGCGTTATAAAGACCTCGTGGCGAAGGATGCAGTATCGAAAGAAAAAAGTGACGAAGTACGCTTTGATTTTAACGCCGCTGCCAAAGACCGCGATGCCGTGAAGCAGGAAGTGGAAAGCCTCAAGGCCAAGCTGGGCGGCGACCCCGATATTGCCGCCGAAAAACACCCGAATTTCAAACAGGCCAAAGCCGAACTTGAAAAAGCGCAGCTTGACCTGTCGCGGGTGAAAATCATCGCACCTTCCGATGGCGTGGTAGCCAATGTGACGATGGAACCTGGCGAATATACCGCAACCGGCCTGCCGCTTTTCACGCTGGTCAATGACCGTGCCCAGTGGATTGAGGCCAATTTCAAGGAAACGGATTTAACCCATGTGCGCCCCGGCCAGCATGCCGAACTTAAGGTGGACACTTATCCCGGCGTAACGTGGGATGCAACAGTGATAAGCATCACACCAGCCACCGGCTCGGAGTTTTCCATTCTTCCGGCGCAGAACAGTTCCGGCAACTGGGTAAAAGTCGTGCAGCGCATCATGGTGCGGCTGGAACTTGAAGATAGCCAAGGCAAGCCGCCGCTTGCCGCTGGCATGAGTACCTATGTGACAGTGGATACAGGAGCTAATCGCCTGCATAGAATGTTCAGCGCAGAGGCGAAGGAGTAACGCATGTCCGCCACAGCATCACATCCACAGGTCGCCCACAAAACCATGATTACCGTATCGGTGATGCTGGCGACGGTGATGCAGGTGCTTGACACGACCATCGCCAATGTTGCGCTGCCGCATATGCAGGGCAGCTTATCGGCAACGCAGGATCAAATTACCTGGGTACTGACTTCCTATATCGTCGCCTCCGCCATCATGACGCTGCCGACCGGCTGGCTGGCCGGACGTTTTGGCCGCAAAAAGGTTTTCCTTACCGCCATTGCCGGATTCACCCTCGCTTCCGCACTATGCGGTATCGCATCCTCTATCGGTGAAATGGTAGTGTTCCGGCTGATGCAGGGCGCATTTGGCGCAGCACTCGTTCCCCTGTCGCAGGCGGTGCTTCTGGACATTAACCCCAAGGAAAAGCACGGCTCGGCGATGGCGATGTGGGGNNTCGGGCCGATTCTGGGGCCGACGCTCGGCGGCTACCTGACCGAATATTATGACTGGCGCTGGGTGTTTTTTATCAACCTGCCGGTGGGCGTCCTGTCCTTCATGGGCGTATCGGCGTTCCTGAGCGAAACCGAACCGCATGACCGCCCGTTCGATATGTTCGGATTCTTCACCCTCAGTCTGACCATCGCCGCCATCCAGATGATTCTCGACCGTGGCGTGCAGGAAGACTGGTTTTCTTCCATCGAGATCATCACCTATGCGGGCATCGCCGCAGGGATGTTCTGGATGTTCCTTGCCCATGCGCGCTATGCCGTGCATCCGTTCCTCAGCGCCGAAATGTTCCGCGACCGCAACTACGTCACCGCGCTGATCTTTATCTTTTTCGTTGGCATCATCCTTCTGGCAACGCTGGCATTGCTGCCGCCTTTCATGCAGAATCTGATGGGCTATCCGGTGATGGATGTTGGCGTATTGATGGCTCCGCGTGGCGTTGGCACGATGGTCGCCATGATGATTGTCGGCAAGACTTCCGGCAAGGTTGACCCGCGCGGCCTGATTCTTCTCGGCCTCGTGCTGACGGCAACCTCCCTTTGGGAAATGACGCAGTTCAGCAGCTTTGTGCCGCAACACATGATTATCCGCAGCGGTATCACGCAGGGGCTTGGGCTTGGTTTTATTTTCGTGCCACTCAGCACTATCGCCTTCGCCACGCTCGATGCAAAATACCGCACCGAGGCGGCGGGGCTGTTCAGCCTGATGCGCAACATCGGCAGCAGCATCGGCGTTTCCGTGGTCGTAACGTTGCTCGGAAAAAGCATCCAGACCAACCATTCCTATCTGGCGGAAAACATCACGCCCTATAATACCGGCCTTGCCGCGCAGTTCATGCCGCAGGCGATGAGCAACAGCACGGCGGCTCTCAGTATCCTTGACGGCGAGATCAACCGGCAGGCGGCGACGATCGGCTATATCAACGATTTTGCCATCATGATGTGGGTGGTTATTCTCACTATACCGATGGTGTTCCTGCTGCGTAATCCGCACCGGAAAAAAGATGAGGAACTGCCGCACATGATTGCGGAATAAAAAGGAACCTTATGAAACACGATACGCATACTTCCCTGACAACCCTCACGGCACTTGCCGTAAGCCTGCTGGTGACGGGTTGCGTGAGCGGAGAAAATTACAGCATGCCGGTGCTTGACCTGCCGGGTCTGTGGCATGCGTCTGAAACAAAAGCACTTCCGGCGCAGGTGGCTGAAACCAGCGAGAAACCCGCTGAAAAATCGCAACCGTGGTGGAGCAGTTTTCATGACGATGATCTTTCCGCGCTGGTGGAAAAGGCGCTGGCGAACAACCAGAACCGCAAGATAGCCGAAGCCCGAATACTTGAAGCCCGCGCATCGCGCCAAAGCACCGCCTCGGCGCTTTACCCGCAGGTAGGTATCAGCGGCACGGCCAATCGTGGAAACAATCTCGGACTGCCGACAGAAAAACCCGTGTCGCTTTATCAGGCTGGGTTCGATGCTTCCTATGAAGTCGATCTGTTCGGTGGCAACCAGCGCCGCGTGGAAGCGGCAGAGGCCAGCATTCAGGCGACAGAAGCGGCGTATCAGGAAGTAAGCCTCGCGCTCACGGCGGAAGTGGCGCGGGAATATACCGGCTACCGCCAATTGCAGCATCTGCTCGATTTAACGCGTAAGACCGCTGAATCGCAGCAGAAGCTCTATGACATTGCCCGCACCAAAAAAGCGGGCGGCATTGTCAGCGGCTTCGACGTGACGCAATCGGAAACGCTGCTTAAGACCACCAATGCCCGCATCCCCGAAATCGAACGCCAGCTTGCAGCCTCCGGCAACCGTCTCTCCATCCTGCTTGGCGAAGCTCCCGGTGCGGCAGGTGACAGCCTCAAGGAAATGAAGCCGGTGCCGGTTGCCGAATCAGTAATCGCGCTGGACGCTCCCGCTGAAATCATCGCCCGCCGCCCCGATATACGAAACGCCGAGCGCAACCTTGCCGCTGCCACCGCGCTGACCGGCTCGGCCATCAGCGAGATGTACCCGAAGATAACGCTTTCCGCCCTGTTTGGTATTCAGAACACCAGCCTTTCCGGTGGCGGCGGCATCTGGTCGCTGGGGTCATCGCTCTTTGCGCCGCTGCTTAATTTCGGGCGCATCGAAGGGCAGATCAAAGCCTCCGAAGCGAGGCAGACGCAAGCCTTCCACGCTTACAAGCAGACCGTTCTTGAAGCATTAGGCGAAGTGGAAACCGCGCTTTCCAACATCAACAAGGAAAACCAGACGCGGCTTGCGTTGCAGGAAGCGGCGGACAGCGCGGCAAAAACCGTAAGCGCATCGCGCACCCGCTATCAAAGCGGTATTTCAGATTTCACCGAAGTGCTGCAATCCGAACAGCAGCTTTACGAAATCAACAGCAACCTTGTCGCCTCGGAAGCCAAAGTATCGCAATACATAATCGCGCTTTATAAGGCGCTGGGGAGCGAGATAAATACGACCGTAAAAACAGAATAATTCTATCATCTGTTGTGGCAGCAGCCTAGAAATTATATCCCAGACTTACCCCGCCAAAGAGCGAGCCATCATCCTGCGTATCGAATTCCTTGGTTCGGTAGGTGGCGGTATAGCTGAGGCGCGTTGGCCCCCAGGTGAAGGCCACGCCAGCACTTAAATCTGCTACAAAGTTTTTCTTATCCACGCTGTGGCTGTCAGCAAACGTGTTGCCATCCAGAAAAATGTTACGCGCAATAGCACGTCCTTCAACGCCAGTGAATACTTCCCATTGCATTGAATCAGAAGGAGCGAAATACCCTGTACCTGGCATGGCGGGTCTAACCTGTAGAGGCTTATCATCCCAGCGGCTGTGTTCCGATGACAATTTGAGCATTCCTCCGACATTGCCGTAAGTATAGATATTGCCAAGCGTCACCCCGGCATGAGGGGTAGCGGTTAGAGATAAGTCACCCACATCGACCTTGAATTGTTCCGGCCAGCGCCGTTCCCATGAAACCATTACGCCGGGTTCATTCTTAAGCTGGTTGTCCCAGCCTTTTGGGTTTGTGCTGTCTATCAGGCTGTGGATGGTTTTCTGCGCCTGTTCCCCCAGCGCCAGCGGGCCTACCACGCCGAGCGTCAATTCCACCTGATCGACATAACCCTCTTTAAGCGTAATCATGCCCATCGAGCCATAAAGGAATGCCGCCCAAGGCCGGTCGTTAGGGTCTTGCACCCGCGATTCAACATCCTTCGGCGTAAACATATTCTGGCCGATGGAGTAAAAGGTAGAGGTGGTTTCATTGGTTTTAAGGAAAGGGAGAATTTCCCCCGCTTTTTTTGTAAGACCGGGCGGTTTATCTCCGAGATCGAACCAGCCTAATCGCAGGCCATTTGTATAGTTCTGGTCTGTGCCTCCACCAAAAAGGTCATTCTCCACTGTCAGCGTGACATAGCGCTTTTTCTCCTGCGCGGCGATGCCGTCGGCAACCATATCCTTCAAGGATTCATCTTCCGCGTTTCCCGCATATGCGGGCGGCGGAAGCATAAATAGTGCACCGGCGAGCGCCGTAATACTGATAAATAAGATTGCCTGCCGTTTCATAATATTCCTTGTCATGATTGATTCAACGCCACGCTGCGCCGGAATTGGCCTTGGCGCGGACCAGCGTCGCCTTCAATTCAGCCGTGTCCATGCGGGCAAGGAGTTGCCCTTTTTCCACCATATCACCTTCCTTGACCAGAATCGCTTCGACGCGCCCGCCCGCCGTGGTCGCTACCTGGGTCATTTCCGACTCGATACGCCCGTTGCCGGAGGCGATATATTCCGGCAATTGTGCCCGTTCTTTCTGCCACCAGTAGTAACCGCCGCCTCCGGTGAGCACCAGCGCCGCCAGGAATATAAGGATGAAGTTCTTCTTGCTCATTTTAAACCATTCTTTTTACATTGCGTTTTTCCTCTGCCTATATACCGTACATAAATACCGTACATAACTTTTTTTCGCCAGAAGAGGTTCCTACTTAATACCCCCACCGAGCGCCTTATAGAGATTTACCAGGTTGGCGATCTGCTGTTTCTCAACATCGATGGTGCTCTGCCGCGAGCCGTAGAGCGTCCGCTGTGCGTCGAGCACGCTCAGGAAGCTGTCGATTCCCTGCTTATACCGGGCATTGGAAAGGTCGTAGGCTTCCTGCGATGCCTTCACCAGCTCGCGCTGGGCATTGAGTTGTTCGGTCAGCGTCCGGCGGGCGGCAAGCTCGTCTGCCACTTCGCGGAACGCCGTCTGGATGGATTTCTCATACTGGGCGACGGCGATATTCTTCCTGACGGCGCTTACATCCAGATTGGCCACGTTGCGGCCTCCCTCGAAAATCGGCAGGGTGATTTGCGGCGCGAAGCTCCAGGCACCGGCAGCGCCGCTGGAAAACAGATTAGAGAGGTCGCCGCTGGCAAAACCAAAGGCACCGGTGAGCGAGATGGTCGGGAAGAACGCCGCGCGCGCTGCGCCTATATTGGCGTTAGCTGATTTAAGCCGGGATTCCGCCTGCATGACGTCGGGGCGCGACAGCAGCACGTCCGAAGGCAGCCCCACGGGCAGGCTTTCCATTACCTTCACCTCATCCAGCGAGGTATCGGCGGACAGGATTTCCGGATCGTCCTTGCCCATCAGTAGCACCAGCGCGTTTTTGTCCTGCTCGACGCGGCGGGTGAAAATCGCTTTGTTCGCCCTGGCTGTTTCCACGGCGGTGCGCACCTGCGCCAGATCCAGCTTGGAGGCAACGCCGCTCTCATGGCTTCTGGCGATCAACTCATAGGATTTTTCCTGCGCGGCGAGGGTTTCTTCCGTCAGTTTTAGAATCTTGCGGTCGGCCTGCCATTGCAGGTAGGCGTTGGCGGTTTCCGCGATCAGCGTAATGCGCGCCGCGTCCTGCGCCGCCTGCGTGGCGAAATATTCCTGCAGCGCCGCCTCGCTCAGGCTACGAATCCTGCCGAACAGATCAAGCTCGAATGCGGTAACGCCGACATTGGCGGTATAGGTGGAGGTGATATACTCGCGGTTTGTGCTGAATAAGGGATTGCTGGTGCTTTGCGCCTCGGTCACTTTCTGGCGCGAACCGCCGCCTCCGGCGCTGACGCCGGGCAGCAGATCGGAACGCTCGACGCGGTAAAGCGCCTGCGCCGCCTCGACGTTGAGCGCCGCCACGCGCAGGTCGCGGTTATTATCCAGCGCCGTCTGGACGGCTTTCTGCAACGGAGGTGAAGTAAAAAAATCCTTCCAGCCGATGTCGGCGATTTTTTTGGAAGCATCTTCCTGACCCTCATGCAAAGGCCATTGCTGCGCCACCGGCATGTCGGGCCGCATATAGTCCGGCATTAAGGTGCAGCCGGGAAGCATGGCCGTCGTCATCAGCAGTACCGGCATGATCTTTTTCATTCCCGCGCTCCTTTTTCCGGTTTCTTTCTGGAGAATTTTTGCATCGCCACATAAAACATCGGCACGAAGAAAATCGCAATCGTCGTCGCGGCGACCATGCCGCCCATCACGCCGATGCCGATGGCATTCTGGCTGGCGGAACCCGCGCCGTGCGCGATCGCCAGCGGCGTCACGCCGAGGATGAAGGCCATCGAAGTCATGACGATCGGGCGGAAACGCAGTTTTGCCGCCATCAGCGCCGAATCCAGCGCGTCATGACCCTGTTCATACAGATCTTTGGCGAATTCGACGATCAGGATGGCGTTCTTCGACGACAGGCCGATGATGGCGAGCAATCCGACCTGGAAGTAGATGTCGTTCGACAGCCCGCGCCCGGTGGCGGCCAGCAGCGCGCCGACCACGCCGAGCGGCACC